>NZ_VWWK01000005.1:0-117985 GCF_011753035.1 Burkholderia sp. Ax-1720
AATACCTGGGCCGTATCGATACACAGGTGAAGATTCGCGGCTTCCGGATGGAGTTGGGAGAGATCGAGGCGGCGCTGGCAGCCTTGCCGGGCGTTCGCGAATCGCTGGTGATGGCGCGCGAGGACGAACCGGGCGAGAAGCGCCTGGTGGCCTATCTGGTGTTTGCCGCCGAGCATCCCGCCCAGGACGCCGCGCAACTGCGCACGGCGCTGTCGCGCAGCCTGCCGGACTTCATGTTGCCGGCCGCCTATGTCTCACTCGACCACTTCCCGCTGACGACAAACGGCAAGATCGACCGCAAGGCGCTACCGCATCCTTCACAGTCGGTCGCCGAACTCGACTACGTGGCCCCGCGCACGCCGATCGAGGAGCGGCTGGCCGCCATCTGGGCGCAGGTGTTGCGCCTGGACCGCATCAGCATCCACGAAGGTTTCTTCACGGCTGGCGGCGATTCGATTCGCGCCGTTTCCCTGTTGTCGAAAGCGCGCGCACAGGGTCTCGAATTCGCCTTGGTGGACCTTTTCACCCACCAGACCATCGCGAACCTGGCCCAGGCGCTGACGCTGTCCGATATCAGCGTGCTGCCGCAGACGTTCGACCTGAGCCTGAGCGAACACGACTCGGCGCGCCTGCCGGCTGACGTGGAAGACGCCTATCCGTTGACGGCCCTGCAACTGGGCATGGTGTATCACAACGAGCAGGCCAGCGAGGATGCGTCGTTGTATCACGACGTGTTCAGCTATCGCTTCGGCGTGCCGGCTTGGGATGAAACCACGCTGCGTCGCGTACTCGATGCGATGACGCGCCGGCACCCTGTGCTGCGCACCGCGTTCGATCTCGAACATTTCGAGGAGCCGTTGCAACTGGTGCATGCCGAAGCGCAGGTCCCGCTGACGGTGATCGACATCTCGATGCACGACGAAGCGCGGCAGGAGCAACTGCTGGCGGAATTCATGGAGGCAGAGCGCCGGGCAGCGGTTTCGCTCGACAAAGCGCCGCTGCTGCGCGTGTTCATCCACGTCCGCGGCGAGCAGGAGATTCAATACACGCTGAGCTTCCATCACGCGATCCTGGACGGCTGGAGTGTCGCGTCGCTGAACACAGAGCTGTTCCAGTCCTATCTCGCCGTATTGAGCGGCGATGAAACGAGCCTGACAGCACCGCCGCTGGCGCGCACGCCGCGCTCGGCGGTGGAGGCCGAGCGCGGAGCACTGGCCTCGGAAGCCCATCGCGGCTTCTGGCGCGAGTTCCTCGACGGCCACGCCTTCAGCGCCTTGCCGGCGCCCGACGCGCCGCTCGAAGCGAACGCCGTGCAACGCGCCTTCACCGCGCGGCTCGACGATTCGGTTCGCGCGCGACTCGGTTCGGTCGCCAACAGCCTGGGCGTGCCGGTACGCAGCGTATTGCTGGCGGCGCATCTGCGCGTGCTCTCGATGCTGGCGGGCAAGCTCGACGTGACCACGGGCCTGGTGTCGAACGTGCGCCAGGAGCAGGCCGACGGCGAGAAGGTGCTCGGCCTGTTCCTCAACACGCTGCCGCTGCGCCAGACGCTGGCGCCGATGAGCTGGGCCGAGCTGATCCGACAGACCTTCGGCACCGAGCTGAAGGTGATCCGCCATCGTCATTACCCGTATTTCCAGCTGCAACTCGAGAACGACCGGCAGGCGCTCTACGAAGTGGCGTTCAACTACGTGAACTTCCACGTCTACGAGTCGCTGGAGCAGGCAGCCGGCTTCGAGGCGCGCGGCGGGCAGGGTTTCGAGGCCACCAACTTCGCGATGGCGGTGAGCTTCGCCGATACCGTCGATGGCCTGACGATCGACATGAAGCTCGATCCGTCGCGGCTGTCGGCACGGCAGGGCGAGCGCATCCTGGCCTATTACATGGCGGCGCTGACGGCGATCGCCGGCGACGCCCAGGCCGATCACAGCCGCTGCGATCTGCTCCCGGACGCGGAGCGCCGCCGCTTGCTCGAGGAGTGGAATCGGACCGAAACGCCGTGTCCGTTCGATACGCCGGTCCACCTGCTGTTCGAAGCGCAGGCGGCGAGTACGCCGCATGCCACGGCGATCGTGGACGGCGCGCGTTCGCTCGATTACGCGACGCTCGACAGCCTGGCTACGCGCCTCGCGCGGCGGCTGGCCTCCGAGGGCGTGGAACCCGGCGAACGCGTGGCGATCCTGCTCGATCGTTCGATCGAGCTGATCGTCGCGCAACTGGCGATCCTCAAATGCGGCGCGCTCTACGTGCCGCTCGACCGTAACGCGCCGGTCGAACGGCAGGCCTTCATGCTGGCGGATTGCGCCGCGCATCTCGTGCTGACGCTCGGCGGCCTGGCCTTGCCGGAAGGCACGCAGGCAGGGCGCATCGATATCGACGCGGTGCTCGCGCAGCCCGACGACGAGGCGCGGCCGCTGCCGTCTCATCCTCACCCGGGCGGCGACCTCCCGGCCTACATCATGTATACCTCGGGTTCGACGGGGCAGCCCAAGGGCGTGGTGGTGCCGCATCGCGGCATCGCGCGGCTGGTGCTGAACAACGGCTACGCCGATTTCATTCACAGCGATCGAATCGCCTTCACCTCGAACCCGGCCTTCGACGCCAGCACCATGGAAGTCTGGGCGGCGCTGCTGCACGGCGCCTGCCTGGTGGTGGTGCCGCACGACGAGCTGCTGGCCGCGCCGCGCCTGGCCGAGCTGCTGCGGGCCGAGCGCGTCAACGTCCTGCACCTGGTGGCAGGGCTGCTCAGTTCCTACGCGGACGCGCTCGCGCCGGTGTTCCCGACGCTGCGCTACCTGCTCACCGGCGGCGACGCCGCGGACGTGCGCGCGGTGCAGCGGATCATGCGCAACAGCCCGCCGCAGCACCTGATTCATTGCTACGGCCCGACCGAGTCGACCACCTTCGCCACCACCTACACGTTGCGCGCCGATGCCGAGCCGATGGAGCGCCTGCCGATCGGCCGGCCGATCTCGAACACGCGCGTCTACCTGCTCGACGCGCATGGCCAACTGGCGCCGACCGGCGTGCCGGGCGAGTTGCATGTCGGCGGCCAGGGCGTGGCGCTCGGCTACCTGAATCGCGAGGCGCTGACGGCCGAGCGTTTCGTGCGCGACCCGTTCTCGGCCTCGCCCGCGGCACGCCTGTACCGGACCGGCGATCTGGCGCGCCATCTGCCCGACGGCAATATCGAGTACCTGGGCCGCAACGACATGCAGGTCAAGATCCGCGGCTTCCGCGTCGAGCCGGGCGAGATCGAGGCCAAGCTCGGCGAGTACGGCCTGCGCGACGCGATCGTGATCGCGCGCGAGGACGTGCCGGGCGAGAAGCGGCTGGTGGTCTATCACACCGATGTCGCTTGCGATGTCGAGGCGGTGCGCGTCCATCTGCGCCGGAGCCTGCCGGAGTACATGGTGCCGGCCGCCTACGTGGCGCTGCCGCAACTGCCGCTGACGGCCAACGGCAAGCTCGACCGCCGTGCCTTGCCGGCGCCCGATGCGACCGCCTTCGCGCGACGCGACTACGAGGCGCCGGTCGGCGAGGCGGAAACCGCCGTGGCCGCCGTGTGGGCGGAGCTGCTGGGCGTGGAGCGGGTCGGCCGTCATGACGATTTCTTCGAACTCGGCGGCCACTCGCTGCTGGCGGTGCGCGTGACGGGCCGCTTGCGCCATCGCTTCGGCGATGCCGCCTCGCTCAAGGCCCTGTTCGCCGCGCCGAGCCTGGCGGCCTTCACCGCGCGCATCGAGAGCGCGGCCTGGCCCGCGACGACGGCAGGCAAGGCCGGCGGTCCCGCGCGCCCAGCGCGTTTCGAGGCGAGCGCCGCTGCCGCGCGCCGCGCCGCCGGCCGGCCGTTCCCGCTGTCCTACGTGCAGGAGCGGCTCTGGCTGATCCAGCAGCGCGACGGCGGCCGCGCCTACAACATGACGGCGGTGCTGGTGCTGGATGGCCCCTTGGCCATGCCGTCGCTGCAGGCCGCCTTCGATGCGCTGGTCGCGCGTCACGAGACGCTGCGCACGCGTTTCGACATCGCGCCGGGCAGCGACCTGCCTTCGCAGTTCGTCGAGGCGCCGTATGCGGTCGCGCTGCCGCTGGACGAGCTCGCGCCCGCTGGCCTGCTCGGCGCGCTCGACCGCCACGCCAGCATCGAATTCGACCTGCGCGGCGGCCCGCTGCTCGACGTGCGCGTGATGCGGCTCGCGCCGCAACGGCATGTGGTGTCGATCGTGATGCACCACATCGTCTCGGACGGCTGGTCGCTCGGCGTGTTCGTGCAGGACCTGCGTGGCCTCTACGTCGCGCATCGCGATGCGCTGGCCGGCGCGCCGGGGCCGTTCGCGGCGCTGCCGCCGCTGGCCGCGCAATATGGCGACTACGCCTGCAGGCAGCGCGAGCAGGACCTGCAACCGCAACTGGCCTACTGGCGCTCGATGCTGGAGGGTTACGGCGCGCCGGTGGACCTGAGCGTGCCCGGCACGCCGGCCGAGGCGGCTCATGGGCCGGCCGGCATCGTGCGGCGCAGTCTGCCGCCGGCGCTGGCCGCGCAGCTCGCGCGCCTGGGCCGACAGCACGGCGTGAGCCTGTTTACGGTGTTCCTGGTCGCGCTCGGCGTGCTGCATCATCGCCAGGGCGGCCGCGAGGACATCTGCATCGGCACCACCACGGCGGGCCGCGACGACGCGCTGCTCGAACCGATGATCGGCTTCTTCATCAACATCCTGCCGCTGCGCCTGGACCTGTCGGGCGTACCGGACCTGGCCGCGCTGCTGGCGCGGGCGGGCCGGCTGGTGCTCGATGCGCTCGATCACCAGGCGCTGCCGTTCGAGCACATGCTGGCCGCGGTGCCCGCGATGCGCCAGCCCGACGGGCGCTCGCCCGTGCCGGTGATGCTGCGTCACCAGAACGTGCCGTCGATCCAGGCCGACGACTGGGGCGGCGGCCTGGTGCTGGCGCCGCTCGACAGCATCGCCGACCCCGAGGCGCTGAGCCGGCCGGCCCAGTCGGATCTCGATCTGGAGATCTTCGGCGACGCCGACGGGCTCGAGCTGGTCGCGAACTACGACAGCCTGCGCTTCGATGCCACCCAGATCGGCTTCATGCTGGGCACGCTGCAGGCGCTGCTGGAGCGCATGGTCGAGCTGCCGGGCGCGTCGCTGGCGGCGCTGCGCGAGCCGCTGCCGATCGAACGCGCGCTGCTGGCGGGTTCGAACCAGACGGCCCGCGAGTTCGAGGCGACCAGCATCAACGAACTGTTCGCGCGCCGCGTGGCCCTGCATCCCGATGCACCGGCCTGTCGTTTCGAGGGGCGCACCGCCAGCTTCGCCGAGCTCGACCGGCTGGCCGATCGCATCGCGGGCGCGCTGCATCGGCGCGGCATCGAGGCCGGCATGCGGATCGCGCTGCACGCGCCGCGCTCGATCGATTTCGTCGCGGCGATCCTGGCCTCGTTCCGGCTCGGCACCACCTATGTGCCGATCGACCCCGGTTATCCGGCCGCCTATGTCCGGCGCACGCTCGACGACGCGATGCCGGCGGCGATCGTCACCAGCGCGGCGCTGGCGCCGTCGTTCGCCGATACCGGGCTGGCGGTGCTGCGGCTCGACGTGCCGGAGGACCTGGAGACGGAAGCCGGCGCGCTACCGCCGGCCGTCGCGACGCGCCCCGACGACCTGGCCTACATCGCCTACACCTCGGGCTCGACCGGCCAGCCCAAGGGCGTGATGGTCGAGCATCGGCAGGTGCTGAACTGCCTGCAGGCCCTGTGGGCGCGCACGCCGTTCGCCGCCGACGAGGTGGTCGGGCAGAAGACCTCGATGTCCTTCGTGCCTTCGATCAAGGAGATGTTGTCGGGCCTGCTGGCCGGCGTGCCCCAGGTGATCTTCCCCGATGCGCTGGTCAAGGACGCGCCGGCCTTCGCGGCGGCCCTGCAACAGCACGGCGTGACACGCCTGAACCTGGTGCCCTCGCACCTAGCGGTGCTGCTCGACCATGCCGACCGGCTCGGCGCGCTGCGCCACGTCACCACGGCCGGCGAGCCCCTGAGCCGGCGCCTGGCGATGCGCTTCGCGGCCTTGCTGCCGCGGGCGAGGCTGCACAACAACTACGGTTGCAGCGAGCTGAACGACATCACCTACGGCGAGGACCAGGGGCTGGTCGCGCAGCAGGCGGTGATGCCGGCCGGGCGGCCGATCGCCAACTGCCGCGTGCACCTGCTCGACGCGGCGCTGGCGCCGGTGCCGGTCGGCGCGGTGGGCGCGATCTACGTGGAAGGGGCCTCGGTCGGCCCCGGCTACTGGAACCGTCCGGACCTGACGGCCGAGCGTTTCCTGCGCCATCCGTCCGGCGCCTGGCTGCTGCGCACCGGCGATATCGGCCAGTGGCTGGCCGACGGCCAACTGCTGCACCTGGGCCGCGAGGATTTCCAGATCAAGGTGCGCGGCCAGCGTGTCGAGCTGCCGGCCGTCGAGCTGGAACTCGGCGCGCATCCGGACCTCGCGGCCGCCGCCGCGATCGGCCGCGCGGCGCCCGGCGACGAGGCGGGCGAGCTGCAGTTGGTGGCCTTCTACGTGCCGGCGCGCGGCGCGCGGCCCGACGCGAACACGCTGCACGCCTGGTTGTCGGAGCGCCTGCCGGCGCAGATGGTGCCGAGCCGCTTCGTGGCGCTGGAGGCGCTGCCGGCCTTGCCCAACGGCAAGCTCGACCGGCTCGCGCTGCGCGCCATCGATCCCGGCGCGGCCAGCGAGGCCGGCCAAGCCTACGAGGCGCCGGTCGGCGAGCTGGAGCGCATGCTGGCGGGCATCTGGGGCGAGGCACTGGAAGTCTGGCGGGTCGGCCGCCACGACAACTTCTTCGCGATCGGCGGCCATTCGCTGATGGCGGCGCAGGTGGCGGCGCGCGCGAGCGAGCAGACCGGCGTGAAGCTGTCGGTGCGCAGCATCTTCGATACGCGCACGGTGGCCAGGCTGGCGGCCTGGATCGAGACGGCGCGGGCCGCGCCCAGCGAATTCGCGGGCCGCCAGTCGAACGATGCCGACAGCGGTGCCGAATTCGTGAGCTTCCACGCCTCGGGCAGCGAGCGGCCCTTGTTCCTGACCCACACGCTGCAGGGTTATTCCTGGTATTTCGAGCACCTTGCCGCCCATATCGATGCGTCGATCCCGGTGGTGGGCCTGCCGCCGCTGGCGCTCGGCCAGCCGCAGCCGGACACGCTGGATACGATCGCCGCGCGTTTCGTCGGGCTGATGCGCTCGATCCAGCCGCGCGGGCCGTATCGCGTGGCGGGCTGGTCCTTCGGCGGCCTGATCGCCTACGAGATCGCCGCGCAACTGATCGGGCAGGGCGAGGAGATCGAGTTCCTCGGTGTGTTCGACACCACGCTGCCGCCCGAGGGGCCCGCCATCGACCGGGAGCAGATCGCGCGGGTCGCGCTACATTCATTCGCGATCAACAACTTCAGCGACTTCGATGCGGATACGATCGACTTCGAGCATGCCGGCGATATCGCGGCGCTGATCGAGACCATGGTGCAGGCGATCGAGGCGCGCCGCGAGGCGGGCCGGCCGCTCTGGCACCTGTCCTACGAGACGGCGCGGGAGAACCGGCTGTTCCTGGAGCGCCTGGTGGCGCACGGCAGGGCCATGAGCAGTTGGCGGCCCAGGCGCGTGCCGGTGGCGATGCATGTGTTCGCCGCCGCCGATGCCGCCATCACGCCGCTGGAGGGGCATGCCGCCTTGCCCGAGGCGCTGGGCTGGGAGGCGCTGGTCGAGCGCGCCGACATCGAGCTGGTGAGCGTGCCGGGCAATCACGAAACCATCATCAAGCTGCATGCCGACAAGCTGGGCCGGGCGATCGGCGCGGCCCTGGCGCGGCGGCCGGCATTGCACGGCGAGGAACGGGAATGAGCGCAAGCATGACGACGAGAGAGGGTAGCGCGCGGGGAGCTGCGGGCTCGCGCCCGGCAGCCGGCGGCGGGCCGGGACGTGTCGCGAGGGAGGGACGATGGGCTTGACGTCCCCGAGCCCGGCTCGCCGCGATTCGCGCGCGGCGTTCGGCTTCCTGCTGGCCACCGCGCTGATGAACTCGCTGTCCTTCGGCATCGTGCTGCCGGTGCTGCCGAACCTGATCAAGCTGATGACGGGCGGCGACACCGCCCAGGCCAGCGAGTGGAGCAGCCTGTTCGCGATGGCCTGGGGGGCGATGCAACTGGTCTGCGGGCCGGCCTTCGGCGCCTTGTCGGACCGCATCGGGCGCCGGCCGGTGCTGCTGGTCTCGCTGTTCGGCTTCGCCCTCGACGCGTTCGCGATGGCGCTCGCGCCGAACCTGGCCTGGCTGTTCGTGGGCCGCGTGCTGAGCGGGGTGACCGCCTCCAGCCTGGTGACGGCCAATGCCTACGTGGCCGACGTGACGCCGCCCGAGGGCCGGGCGCGCGCCTTCGGGCGGATCGGCGCGGCGGTCAGCTTCGGCTTCCTGGCCGGGCCGGTGCTCGGCGGCCTGCTGGCCGGCATCGACCTGCGGCTGCCCTGTTACCTGTCCGGCGTGCTGGCGACGCTGAACTTCCTCTACGGGCTCAAGGCGCTGCCCGAATCGCTGGCGCCCGAAGCGCGCGCGGCCCGCTTCGACTGGCGCCGCCTCAACCCCTTCGCGTCCTTCGCCTGGCTGCGCTCGCGCGGCGACCTGTTCGGGCTCGCGCTGCTGGCCTTCCTGTTCCCGCTGGCCTGGATGGTGGCGCCGACCATCTTCGTGCTCTACGGCGGCTATCGCTATGGCTGGAGCCCGGCGCAGATCGGCCTGGTGATGATGTTGAGCGGCGCGCTCGGCACCCTGGTGCAGGTCGGCCTGGTGGGCCCGATCGTGGCGCGCGTCGGCGAGCGCGGCGCGCTGCTGCTGGGCGCCGCCGGCGGCGTGATCGGCTACGCCTGCTTCGGGCTGGCGGCCACGGGCATCGCCTACCTGGCGATCATGCCCGTCTACGTGCTGTTCAACCTGTTCATGCCGGCCTTGCAGGGGCTCATGACACGGCGCGTCGGGGAACTGGAGCAGGGGCAGTTGCAGGGATCCCTGCAGGCCTTCTCGGGGCTCGCGGCGATCCTCGGGCCGCTGGTCTACGGCGCGGCCTTCTCCTGGTCGATCGGTACGCAACTGGCGCGGCCGATGCCGGGTTTCGCCTACTACATCGCGGCGCTGCTGATGGCGGGTGCCTTGCTGCTGGGCTGGCGCGTCGCGCGGCCGGTCGCGGAGGAAACGGCGCAGGCCGCGGAAGCGGTGGCGCGCTAGCTCGCGCGATTCCTCGTCGATATCAAGCCGGCTTCACGGCGACTTCATGCCGGCTTCACGGCGACGACGAGCCGATGGTCCCCGTCGCCAGCGCGAGCGCCGCGGCCGCCGAGCGCGCGCCGGCGTAACTGTCCACCTCGGCATTGCGCGCCGCGAGCAACTGGCTCTGGGCTAGCGTGGCGTCGGTGATCGAGCCCACGCCGCTGCGGTAGGCGGTCAGCGCCGCGTCGTAGCTGGTTTGCGCGGCCTCGACCAGCGCCTGCGCCGCCTCGTGCGAGGCGAGGCTGGTCTGCACGGCGTTCTGCGCCACCACCACCTGGCGCACCGCTTCATCCTGGGTGCGCGTGAGCCGTGCCGAGGCGCTTTGCGCGTCGTTGCGCGCCTGCATCAGCACGGCCGAGCGCAGGCCGCCGTCGTACAGCGGAATCGTCACGCCGAGGAACACGCCGCTGCCGTAGCGGCTGCCGTTCAGGTTGACGGTCGGCGACTGGTCGCCGATCGCCGGCAGCGCCGAGATCGCGGTATGGCCGCTCGCATAGGACGTGGAGGCCGACAGGAACACCTTCGGCATGAAGGCCGCTTCGGCGGCGCGGATCTTCGCGCGATTGGCCTTCTCCATCGCATAGGCGCCCTGCAGGTCGGGACGGCGCGCGATCGCGTCGGCGACGATCGCGTCCACCGAGGCGCCCAGCGTGGCCGGCAGCGGCCGCTCGGGCAGCTCGGCGATCAGCGGCTTCGACAGCGGCGAGATGCCGAGCGCCGATACCAGCGCGAGGTAGCTGTCGCTTTCGCTGCCTTGCGCCTGCACCAGCGCGAGATTGGCCTGGGCGCGATTCTGCGTCGCCTGCGCCACCTCGACCACGGTGCCCACGCCGTGCTTGAGCCGCGCGCGGGCCGCCGCCAGGATCGCGTCGGCGTTGGCCAGCCCCTGCCGCGCGCTGCGGGCCCGCGAGCGCGCGGCGTCGTAGCGGTAATAGGCGACGCTCACGTCGTGGATCACCTGCTGGTGCACCGCCGTGAAGGCCACGTTCGAGGCGATCGAGGCCTGCTCGGCCACCTCCACGCGCGCCGCGCGCCCGCCGAAGTCGAACAGCAGCCATTGCAGCGAGAGCGCCGAGATGGTGCCGTGCGCGGTGTTGTCGCTGGAGGCGTCGCCGAGCAGGGTCGAGGTCGAGCCGTGGCTGGTCTGGTAGGCGCCCATCGCCGTGGCCGACAGTTGCGGCAGGTAGGCCGCCTTGGCGATGCCGACCGCCAGCGCCGCGTTGCGCGCGTCGTTCCAGGCGATGCGCGTCAGCGGGTTGCTCGATTCGGCCAGGTCGATCAACTCGGGCAGCGTGTAGGGATGCGCGGCGTCGAGCGCCGCGGGCGGCGCCACCGAGGCCAGCGCGGGCGTGGCCGGCAGCGTGTAGTCGCGCGCGGCGCCCTGGGCGGCGGCGCGTGCCGGCGACGAGACGATCTCGCCCTGTGCCGAGGTGGGCGCCGTCCAGGGCCGGTCGGGCGCTTCCGGCGCCAGCTCGATCGAGGAGGTCGCGCAGCCGGCCAGCGCCAGGCTGGCGGCCAGGGCGGCGGTGAGGGCGGTGGCGATGGGGGCGACCGTCGATTCAGGTCGACGCATGAGGGGCGGGCTCCTTCGGTCCGGCTTGACGGGCGGCCTCGGCGATCCGGGCCAGCCGCGCGTCGATCAGGTTCAGCAAGGCATCGCGCGGGGTGGCGGCGGTGCCTGCCTCGGGATGCGGGGCGGCGGTGGTGACGGAAGGCGTTGCCGAGGCGCTGGCGGCGGGGGCGTTGTCGTCGTTCGGCTTGTCGTTGTTTAGCTCGCCGCCATCCAGCGTGCCGTCGTTCAACTCGTCGTTGTTCAGCTTGCCTTTGTTCAGCCCGCTGTCGTCCAGCTTGCTGTTTTTCAGCCCGCCATCGCCCAGCCCGCCGTCGTTCAATTCGGTCACGCGCGCGAGCCGCGCGCCGATCGCCGCATCGCCGGGCTCGCGCTCGGCGAGCAGGAACAGCGGCGCCTCCAGCGCGCCGAGCTCGGCCAGCGCGCGCCGCCGGCTGCTCAGCCAGCCCGCGGCCGGCCGCACCCAGGACGGTTCGTAGTGAATCAGGCCGAGCTCCTGGGCGATCGCGCCGTGTCGCGCGAAGGCCTCGGCGGCCAGCACGCGCCGCTCGGCCGGCTGCGCCACCGTCGCCAGGCGCCGCCATTGGCCGAGCAGCGCGGCCAGGGCCACGTCGATCTGCTTGCCGATGCTGACCGGCCAGATTCGCGTGAACACCAGGTAGACCACGAGGTTGCCGATCAGGATGCCGATCGTGCGATCGCGCGCGAGCGTCAGGTCGAAGCCGGGGCCGGCGCCCTGGATCACGCACAGGAAGAAGGCGAAGGCCACCTGGAAGCCGGCGTAGGCGATGCGCGGCGAGCCGAACGCAACCCAGGCCGACAGCCAGGCGCCCACCAGCACCAGCGCCAGCAGTTGCTCGATCGAGGACAGCGCCGGCACCACGAACACCAGCGCGGCGGTGCCCAACAGCGCGCCGACCAGGCAGCCGGCGATCCGCAGCGTGAGCTTCTCGACGGTCTCGGCGGTGGAGCCGAGCGAGACCATGTAGCAGGTGATGAAGCAGGTGTGGATGCCGGACCAGTCGAGCTGCGAGTAGAGCAGGTAGCAGAACATCGCGGCGGCGGTGGTCTTCAGCGCGTAGCGGACGTGGTCCGGGTTGCTGCGCGCGTCGGGCAGGAAGAAGCCGCCGCCCGGCTTCGGCGGCGGCGCGGTTTCGGCGGCGGGCGGCGGCGAGGCTTGCGCGGCAGGCTCCGCGAAGTGCGTGATTACCGCGTGCAGCTCCGTCGCCACGGCGCGCGCGAGCGGCGGCAGCGCCTCGGCCGGCGGCGGCGCGAGCCTCACCTCCACCGGGTAGCCGCCTCGTTCGAGGATGGCGGCCATCTCGTCGAGCGTGGCGGCGAGGCTCGCGCGAAGCTCGTCGGGCAAGCGCGCCTCGGGCTCGCGATCGGCCAGCGCGACCGTCACCAGCAGCGCGGTGCTCGACGCGATCGCCTGCCGGAGCGGGCCGACGTCGGCCGCGGAGGTCGAGCCTTCCAGCTTCGACAGCTTGAGCCAGGTGAGCAAGGGCTTGTCGCCCTCGCGCAGGGCGGCGTCGAAGCCGTCGCGGGCGGCCTCGTCGCCCTGCAGCCGCCGCGCGGCCAGCCGCAGCCGCCGGGCGAGCTGGCCGAGCATGAGCCGGCGCGGCGAGGGCGCCACCAGCAGGTTGACCACGATCGACACGCCCACCGGAATCGCGACCATCAGCCAGACATACAGCAGCGCGCGCGTGGCGGCCTCGCCGAACGGCGCGAGGCCGAGCTCGTCGAGCCCGAAGCCGACGATCATCGCCAGGATCGCGCCGACCGGGCGCAGCTTGCTGGCCGAGGTGAGGTAGAGCAGCCCGACCGAGAGCACCACCATGCAGGCCACCCGCAGGATCGCGTAGTCGATGCTGAGGATCGCCACGCCGAGCACCAGCGCGATCACGATGCTCACGATCAGCATCAGCGCGACGGCCAGCAGGCTGCTGGTGACGCGGTCGGCGCGGTTCAGGAAGAACACCACGTAGGCGGACAGCGCCGCCTCGGGCGTGCCGTAGACGCTGGCCACCAGCACCGTGACGGCGCAGATCAGGGCGATCCGCCAGGCCATCGCGGCGCGGCCCGGGAACGGCGCGAGCAGGCGCAGCAGCTCGCGCGGGCCCGGCGCGCGGATCTCAGCGGCAGGCCGAGCCATGCCGGACCTCGACGATCGCGCTGGCGCCCACGCGCACCAGCCGCGCATCGGGTTCGTCGAGCCTGACGCGCACCGGGAAGCGCTGCGCCACATGCACCCAGTTCACCGAGCGCTGCACGATCGGCAGCGAGCGCGGCAGGTTGATGCGATCGCTGTCGGCGATGCCGGCGCCGATGCCGACCACCTTGCCCGTCATCGCGCGGCCGCGGTCGATCATCGAGTAGACGGTGGCGCAGTCGCCCACCGCGATGCGGTTCAGCGAGGTCTCGCGGAAGTTGCCGACCGCGAACCACTCGCTCGCATCGATCAGCGTGAAGATCGACTGGTTCGGCGCCAGGGTTTCGCCCTCCAGCACCGACAGGCCCGTCACCAGCCCGTCGTGCGGGGCGCGCACCACCGTGTCGTCGAGCGCGTGTTGCGCGCGGGCCAGCGCGGCCTCGCGCGCGTGCAGGGTGGCGATCGCGTCGGCCTCGTCGCCGATGGTCTGCGCCGAGGCGCGCTGCTGCTCGCGCGCCTGCGCCAGCGACACGGCCGCGTCGCGCTGGCGGACCTTGGCCTGGTCGAACTGCTGGGCGCTGACATAGGCCTGCGCGGCCAGCGGCGCGAGCCGGTCCACGTCGCGCGTGGCGAGATCGTGGTTCTGCGTGGCGCGCTTGACCTGCTCGGCGGCGACCGTCGCGTTGGCGCGCTCGCCGATCAGCGAGCGGCGGCGCGTGGCCAGCGAGGCTTGCGCGAGTTCGAGGTCGGCCTGGGCCTGGGCC
Source organism: Burkholderia sp. Ax-1720 (assembly GCF_011753035.1). Lineage (NCBI taxonomy): Bacteria > Pseudomonadati > Pseudomonadota > Betaproteobacteria > Burkholderiales > Burkholderiaceae > Burkholderia > Burkholderia sp. Ax-1720. The sequence goes on from NZ_VWWK01000005.1 coordinate 13,799, forward strand.
ACCGTCAGGCGATAGGGCACGGGATCGATCTGGTAGAGCAGCGCGCCCTTGGCGACGCGCTGGTTCTCGTGCACCGCGAGCCGCACGATGCGCCCGCCCACCGGCGAGGCCACGTGCACCACGTCGGCGTCGATCGAGGCGTCGTCGGTGGAGGGATAGGCGGTGGTGCGATGCCAGGCATAGGCCAGCGCGGCGATGCCGAGCACGACGATCGCCAGCGCGATCAGGCGGCCCTTCGCGGAGGGGCGGGCGACGCCGGCGGCCTTCATGCGAAGGGCCCCGTGCCGGCCAGCCAGACGATCACCGCCACCACCAGCCCGAGCGCGCTGCACACGGCGAGCTGGTAGGGCACGGTGGCGGCCCAGCCGGTGGCGACGAACACGCGATGCGCGACGATCGCGGCGATCACGCCGAGCACGGCGCTGAGCAGCCAGAGCGGGAAGTAGGCGCCGAACAGTTCGTAGGCGGGGGCGCCGCGCGAGGCGCAGCCGGCCAGGGGCAGGGATAGGGCGGGCGCGAGGACGGCGGCGCTGCGCAGGGGCCCGCGCGGCATGGTTTTTCTCATGATGTGACGGGCTCGACGATGGGAGGGGGCCGGGCGCGGCGCGAGGCGGGCGGTCGCTTCGACAAGGCCGGCCCGCGATATGGGCCCGATGATAAATCATCGCGATGGGCCTAGCCAGTCGCCGCGGCCGGCCGCGATGCCGGCCGTTGTTTCCCGGTGTTTCCGAATCCGCGCCGCTTAGCAGCTTTGCTGCTTTGTTCAGGAGAATTCATCGTTTCGCTGGCGCGGCGGCCGATGTCAACATGGCGCGCCACCGGGTCGACACGATCGATGCCGGTGCAGGGATCACCACCGCACACGGAACGCCAAGATGAAAAAGACACTGCTCGCCGCGACGCTCGCCACGCTCACCGGCTTCGCCGCTCTCGCACCCTCGCTCGCCCACGCCGATCGCCTCGACGACATCAAGCAGGCCGGCGTGCTGCGCGTGGCCACCTTCGACAGCAACCCGCCCTTCGGTTATGTCGACCCGGCCAGCAACCATATCGTCGGGCTCGACGTCGACTATGCCCGCGCCTTGGCCGACAAGCTCGGCGTCAAGCTCGAGCTGCAATCGACCAACCCCGCCAACCGCATTCCGTTCCTGACCTCGCGCAAGGTCGACCTGGTGCTGGCGAACTTCACGATCACCGACGAGCGCGCCAAGCAGGTCGATTTCAGCATTCCGTATTTCTCCTCGGGCCAGCAGTTCCTGGCGAAGAAGGGCGTGCTGAAGTCGAAGGACCAGCTCGACGGCCTGCGCATCGGCGCAGACAAGGGCACCACCAACGAGATCGCGGTGCGCGAGCAGTTCCCCAAGGCGACCGTGGTGGCCTATGACGACACGCCCTTCGCGTTCGCCGCGCTGCGCGCCGGCAACGTGCAGGCGATCACGCAGGACGGCCCCAAGCTGGTGGGCCTGCTCGCCAACGTGCCGGACAAGCAGAAGTACGAGATTCCGCCGTTCACCATCACCAACGACTACATGGGCGTGGGCATCCCGAAGGGCGAGCCGCGCCTGGTGGCCTTCGTCAACGACACGCTCAAGGGGCTGGAGGCGAACGGCACCGCCAACACCATCTACAACCGCTGGTTCGGGCCGACTACCAAGACGCCGCTCACGCGCACCTTCAAGATCGGCGACAAGACCTGAGCCTCTCGACGTAACGGCAGCAAGCCAAGATGATCGATAGCTTCCTCGCGCCGAAATACCTGCTGTGGCTGTGGCAGGGGTTCGGCGTGACGCTCGGGCTGGCGCTCGCCGCCGGCCTGTCGTCCACCTGCCTGGGCGCCGCGCTGGCGCTGGCGGGTCGTTCGCGCTGGCGCGCCGTGCGCGGCCTCGCGCGGCTCCATATCGGCGCCTTTCGCAACACGCCGCTGCTGGTGCAGTTGTTCTTCTGGTACTTCGGCGCGGCCACGCTGCTGCCCGACGAGGCGATCGCCTGGCTCAACGCGCAGCACATCCTGCCGACGCCGGCGGGCGCGCTGCGCTGGCCTTCGTTCGAATTCCTGGCGGGCTGGCTGGGCCTCAGCTGCTACACGGCGGCCTTCGTGGCCGGCGAGTTCGCCTCGGGCATCGCCGGCGTGCGCGAGGGCCAATGGCAGGCCGCCGCCGCGCTCGGGCTCACGCCCTGGCAGGCGTTCCGCCATATCGTGCTGCCGCAGGCGGTGCGCATCGCCTTGCCGCCGCTGTTCGGCCAATACATGAACCTCGTGAAGAATTCCTCGCTGACCATGGCCATCGGCCTGGCCGAGCTGTCCTATGCCTCGCGCCAGGTGGAAACCGAAAGCTTCCGCACCTTCGAGGCCTTCGGCGTGGCCACGCTGCTCTATATCCTCGCGATCGCGGCGCTGGAGGCCGCGCTGCACACCATCCGGCATCTGCGCGATACCCGCCTGGGAGCGCGCCGATGATGCCCTGGGAGCTGTTCGCCGGCAACCTGCGCTACCTGCTGGTCGGCGCCTTCCCCGACGGCCCGCTCGGCGGCGCGGCGCTCACCCTGGTGCTGGCGGTGGCCTCGGCGATCGCCTCGGGGCTGCTCGGTTTCGCCGCCGGCATCGCGCTGGCGATGGCGGGGCGCGCCGCGCGCGTGCCGCTGCTGGTGGTGATCGGCTTCTTCCGCGCGATTCCGGTGCTGATGCTGATTTTCTGGACCTACTTCCTGCTGCCGATCCTGTTCCATGTCGACGTGCCGGGGCTGGCGGCGGTGGTCTGCGCGCTGTCGCTGATCGGCGGCGCCTACCTGGCGCATTCGGTGCACGCGGGGATCGTCGCGGTCGGCGACGCGCAATGGCAGGCGGGGCTGTCGCTGGGCCTGACGCGCTGGCAGACGCTGCGCGAGGTGGTGCTGCCGCAGGCGGTGCGGATCATGGCGCCGTCCTTCGTCAACCAGTGGGTCTCGCTGGTGAAGGACACCTCGCTGGCCTATATCGTCGGCGTCAACGAGCTGTCCTTCGTCGCCACCCAGGTCAACAACCGGCTGATGGTCTATCCGATCCCGGTGTTCCTGTTCGTGGCCTTCCTCTACCTGGTGCTCTGCACCGCGCTCGATCGCGTGGCGATGTCGTGGTTCGCGCGGCGCCGCAAGAGCGTGAGCGAGGTGGTGGAAGCCACGGCGCCGGCGGTGTGAGCGGCGGGCCTAGCGGCCGCCAGCCGGTTGGTCCAGCGCCTCCAGCACCTCGCGCGCGGCCTGCACCACGGCCTCGGCGGTGATGCCGAACTTGCGATAGACCGCCTCGTACTTGCCCGATTCGCCGAAGTCGTGCATGCCGACGAAGCGGCCCTCGGGGCCCAGGTAACGCTCCCAGCCCAGCTCGACGGCGGCCTCCACGGCCACCCGCGCGGGTGAGTCGCCGAGCACCGCGCGGCGGTAGGCGGCGTCCTGCTCCTCGAACAGCAGCCGGCACGGCATCGATACCACCGCCGTCGGCACGCCTTGCGCCTGCAGCGTCTCGCGTGCCTTCACCGCCAGTTGCAGCTCCGAGCCGGTCGACAGCAAGGTCAGCCGGCGCGGGCCGCCCTCGGCCTCGTGCAGCACGTAGGCGCCGCGCGCCGAACGGTTCTCGCCGGCAGCGTCGCGGCGCAGCAGCGGCAGCGATTGGCGCGACAGCGCGAGCAGGGCCGCGCGGCGCGGTTGCTCCAGGATCAGTTCCCAGCATTCGGCGGTCTCGACCGCGTCGGCGGGGCGATACACGCCGAGCTGTGGAATCGCGCGCAACGCGGCCAGGTGTTCGACCGGCTGGTGGGTCGGGCCGTCCTCGCCGAGCCCGATCGAGTCGTGCGTCATCACGAAGATGGTGCGGATGCGCATCATCGCGGCCAGGCGGATCGCCGGGCGGCAATAGTCGGAGAAGCACAGGAAGGTGCCGCCGTAAGGGATCAGCCCGCCGTGCAGGGCGATGCCGTTCATGGCGGCCGCCATGCCGTGCTCGCGCACGCCGTAGTGGATATAGGCGCCGTCGTAGCGGCCCGGGGCGATCTCGACCTGCTGCTTCGTCTTGGTGTTGTTCGAGGGCGTGAGGTCGGCCGAGCCGCCCAGCAGCTCGGGGATCGCCGCGAACAGGCGGTCGAGCACGGCGCCGCTGGCCTTGCGGGTGGCCATCTCGTCGCCGCTGTCGACGAAGGCCCGGCGCGCCTCGGCGATCGCCTGTTTCCAATCGGCCGGCAGCTTGCCGTCGTTGCGGCGCTCGAACTCGCGGCGCAGCGCATCGGGCGCCTGCTTCACACGCTCGGCCCAGGCCATGCGCGCCTCGCGCCCGCGCGCGCCGATCTCGCGCCATTCGCGCAGCAGCGCGTCGGGGATCTCGAACGGCGGCGAATGCCAGCCGAGCCGCTCGCGCGCGCCGGCGATCTCCTCCTCGCCGGGCGCGTCGCTGTGCGCCTTCTGGGTGCCGGCGCGGGTCGGCAAGCCGAAGCCGATGATGGTGCGGCAGGCGATCAGGGTCGGCTGCTCGTCGCTGGCGCGCGCGGTGGCGATCGCCTCGTGGATCGCGTCGGTGTCGTGGCCGTCGATCTCCAGCACCCGCCAGCCGGAGGCGCGGAAGCGCTCGATCTCCTGGTCGGAGACGGCCAGCCGGGTGGGCCCGTCGATCGAGATCGAATTGTCGTCCCAGAACGCGATCAGCCGCCCCAGCTTGAGATGGCCGGCCAGCGAGATGGCCTCCTGGCTGATGCCCTCCATCAGGCAGCCGTCGCCGAGGAACACGTAGGTGTAGTGGTCGACCAGCTCGCCGCCGAACTTCGCGTTGAGGATGCGCTCGGCCAGCGCCATGCCGACCGATTCGGCGATGCCCTGGCCGAGTGGCCCGGTGGTCAGCTCGATGCCGTTCGCGTGGCGGTATTCCGGGTGGCCGGCGGTCTTGCTGCCGACCTGGCGGAAGTTTTGCAACTGCTCGATCGTCATGTCCTGGTAGCCGGTCAGGTAGAGCAGGCTGTAGAGCAGCATCGAGGCATGGCCGTTCGAGAGGATGAAACGGTCGCGATCGATCCAGTGCGGATCGGCCGCGTCGAAGCGCAGGAAGTCGCGGAACAGCACGGTGGCGATGTCGGCCATGCCGAGCGGCGCGCCGGGATGGCCGCTGTTGGCGTGCTGGACCGCGTCCATCGACAGGAAGCGGATGCAGTTGGCCAGCTCGCGCAGATGCGGGTCGCGCGGCGCGGGCAGCGGTGCCGAGGCGGCGGAGCCGGAAGCGGGGGATGGTGCGGATGTCATCGAAGGGCCCTCGTTCGGTGTCGTTGGATGGCGGAGATGGCGGACAGGCCGCGCGCGGCCGGGCGGGACATGCAGAAATTACCCGGCCCACGCTAGCACGGCGACGGCGCGGCACGCCGCTGCCGGGGCGGTGCGACGGGCATCGCGGGGCGCGGGGCCCGGCGAGGCCGCGCGGCTACCCTCGGCGAGGGGCAATCCCCGTGCCCGGAGCGAGGGCCATGCCTCGACCCGGCAGGGTTAACCGGGGCGCCTGGAACCGGTGCGCCGCCTTGCGATCCGCTGTCGCGCCGCGATCGATGCCGCTAGAATCGAAGCGTTCCCCACTATCGCGGCGCCCGCCGCCCCCGACCGTGACCACCACCGTGGAACAGTTGAAAGCCGGCAAGCTCGCCGGCGCCCGGCAGTTGAAGCTTGCCGCCGGCCTCACCGAATTCCCGCGCGAGATCTTCGAGCTGGCCGACACGCTCGAGGTACTCGACCTGTCGGGCAACGCGCTCACCAGCCTGCCCGACGACCTGCCCCGCCTGGGCCGCCTGCGCGTGCTGTTCGCCTCGAACAATCCCTTCACCGAACTGCCGCCGGTGCTCGGCGAGTGCGCGCAACTGAGCATGGTCGGCTTCAAGGCCAACCGGATCCGCTCGGTGCCGGGCGCGGCCCTGCCGCCGCGCCTGCGCTGGCTGATCCTGACCGACAACGAGATCGAGACGCTGCCGCCCGAAATCGGCCGCTGCGCCGAGTTGCAGAAGCTGATGCTGGCCGGCAACCGGCTGGCCGCGCTGCCCGGGGAGATGGCGGCCTGCACGCGGCTCGAGCTGGTGCGGCTGGCGGCCAACCGCTTCGAGAGCCTGCCCGAGTGGCTGCTGCGGCTGCCGCGCCTGGCCTGGCTCGCGTATGCGGGCAACCCGTTCGCCGCGGCGCTGGAGGCCGAGGCGATGGCCGACAGCTCGGTGGCCACGATCGCCTGGCACACGCTCGCGCTCGGCCAGAAGCTCGGCGAGGGCGCCTCGGGCGTGATCTATCGCGCCACGCGCCTGTCGGCCGATCATCATCCGCAGCAGGCGGTGGCGGTGAAGCTGTTCAAGGGCGCGGTGACCAGCGACGGCCTGCCGGACCGCGAGATGGCCGCCTGCCTGCATGCCGGCACGCATGCCGGCCTGATCGGCGCGCTGGGCCGCCTCGGCGGCCATCCGATGCAGGAGCAGGGGCTGGTGATGCCGCTGGTCGAGCACGACTTCGAGAACCTGGCGGGACCACCGAGCTTCGACAGTTGCACGCGCGACGTCTATGCCGAGGATCGACGCTTCAGCCTCGGCACCACGCTGCGGATCGCGCACGGCATCGCCTCGGCGGCCGCGCATCTGCATCGGCGCGGCATCGTGCATGGCGACCTGTATGCCCACAACATCCTGCACGACGGCGCCGGCCATGCGCTGCTCGGCGATTTCGGCGCGGCCTCGCTGTACGACACGCAGGACGAGGCGCGCCGCTTCGCCCTGCAGCGCATCGAGGTGCGGGCCTTCGGCTGCCTGCTGGAGGAGTTGCTGGAGCGCACCGAGGCGGGCCGCTCGGCCGCGCTCGACGAACTGGCGGCGCTCGCGGCCGCCTGCCTCGGGGCAGAGGTGGCCAGCCGCCCGAGCTTCGAGTCCATCGTCGAACGCTTGCGCGCGCACCTGAAATGAGCGGCCGGCAGGCCCGGCTTGCCGCTACAGCGTGCCGGGCCGCGGATCGGGCACGAAGCCGTCGCGATTCGGCATCCTGACCCGGGGCAGCGTGGTCGCGTCGAGCGTGGTGCCGTCCGGCACGATGCCGTTGCGGTTGAGCAGGTAGGCGCTGAGCGCATACACCTCGTCGGCGCTCAGCGAGCCGGGCGCGTTGTAGGGCATGGCGCGGCGGATGTAGTCGAACAGCGTGGTCGCGTAGGGCCAGTAGCTGCCGACCGTCTTCTTCGGCTTCTGGCTCGCCAGGCTGCCGATGCCGCCCACCAGCGGATCGCCGATGCCGCCTTCGCCCTTCGCGCCGTGGCACATCGCGCATTTCTGCTGGTAGATTTGGCCGCCGTGCGCGACGCTGCCCGAGCCGGGCGGCAGGCCCTGGCCGTCGGGCCCGATATCGATGTTCCAGGCCGACAAGGCGGCTTCGGTCACGGGCTGGCCCAGATTGTATTGATGCGCGGGCGTGGTCGCCGTCAGGGCTGCCGGCCCGGTCCCGCCGCCGCCGCCGCCGCTGCCGGTGCAGGCCGAGCCCAGCGCCACGGCCGCCAGCGCGGCCAGCAGGATCCGGATCGACACGCCGGGCCGGCTTGCTCCTTGGTGTTCAGGCATTGCGCACCTCGCCGCTCGCATCGACATGCCAGTTCTGGATGCCGTTGTAGTGGTACTCCGAATTCAGGCCGCGCACGGCCACCAGCGCCTCGCGCGTCGGCTGCACGTAACCGGTCTCGTCGATCGCGCGGCTCTGCAGGTCGGCGGGAGCGCCGTCCCAGTTCCAGTCGGCCTCGAAGCGCGTCAGCGCGCGATCGTGCACGGCGCCCGTGAGCCGCGCCTCGCGCCATTGGCGGCCGCCGTCGGTCGACACCTCCACGCGACGAATCCGGCCGCGCCCCGACCAGGCATAACCGCTGACGGCGTAATAACCGCGCGCGCCCAGGCGATGCCCGGCCGAGGGGCGCGTGATCACCGATTTCGCATCCATCTCGAACACGAACTGGCGCGCGCAGCCGTTGGCCAGCAGGTTGGTGTACTTCGAGGTTTCCTCGCGCGTCATCTCGGGCGCCGCGATCAGCTTCAGGCGCCGCAGCCACTTGATGTTGGTATTGCCCTCGAAGCCGGGCACGATCAGCCGCAAGGGATAGCCGTTCTCCGGCCGCAGCCGTTCGCCGTTCTGCGCATACACCACCAGCGCGCGATCGAGGATGCGGTCGAGCGGAAGGCTGCGCGTCATGGCCGCGCCGTCGGCGCCTTCGGCCAGCAGCCAGTGCGCCGAGGGATCGATGCCGGATTGGTCGAGCAGGGTGGCCAGCGGCACGCCGGTCCATTCGCAGCAGGACAGCAGCCCGTGCGTGAACTGCACCGGCTGGCCGCTCGGGCCGTTCCATTCGCTGCGCGTATTGCCCGAGCATTCGAGGAAGTGGATGCGCGTCTCGGAGGGAAAGCGCAGCAGGTCGTCCAGCGTGTAGAGCCGCGGCTCGCGCACCAGGCCGTGCACGGCCAGGCGATGCTGGTCGGGATCGATGGCGGGCACGCCCGCGTGATGGCGCTCGTAGACGAGGCCGTTCGGCGTGAGCGTGCCGTGCAGCTCGGCCAGCGGCGTCATCGACGAGCCGGAGCCCGGCATCGCGGCCGGCCGCGCGCTGCGGCGGATCACGTCGGCTTCGTGTTGGCTCGGCAGGCCATAAGGCGGCGTGAGCAGCGGCGCGCCCGGCTCGCGGGTCCAGGGCGCGACCTCCAGCGGCGCGGTGGCGGGCACCGGCGTGACGGCCGTGCCGTCGCCGGCGGCGCGCGCCACGCCGGGTAGCAGGGTGGCCGTCATGGCGCCGGCCGTGCCCATGGCGAGCCGGCGCATGGCGCCGCGGCGCTCGGGTGAATCGAGCGCGCCGTTCGATGAGGCGTTCGGGTCTGGCATGTAGGGCGTCTCCGGGGCGGCGTGGGGCGGGTTCGGTGTTGTGTGCCTTGCGGATCGCAGGGCGGTGGCGGGCATCGATGCATGCCGCGCTCGATTGTTATCGACGCGCCGATGCGCCGCAAACGAGGAATCGCGCTATGCAAACCGCTTGGGGTTCGATGCCGGCGGGATGGCAGGGGGCGGCATCGCATGCCGGCGCGCGAAGCTCGCGGCGACGGCCCGAAACCGGCGATATGTCTTGCTGGATATGGCGGGCGAGGCGATCCGCATGCGAAGCGGATCAGCAGCGAATGTGCCTGCGAGGTCGTGACGCGCGAGCCGGGCGACAGGGAAATGAAAGCGCGGACGGGGCGAGTGCGCAACGCAACAGAAATTTCTGTTGATTCTCATATTTCTGTCGTTACAGAAATATGAGAATATTCGGCTCGTGTCCACCGCTTCGCACCTCGGCTGGATACCCCGTATCGAGGTGCCTGTCGAAAAGGAATCCTGGTCATGACGCCCGCCGCGCTGGTGCTGTACTTCGATGGAAGCTGTCCGATCTGCGTCGACCAGATGCAGCGTCTTCGGGGCTGGGACGCGCATCGCCGGCTGGGCTTCGTGGATATCGCCGCGCCCGGCTTCGATCCCGCGCCGCTGGGCATGGAGCTGGGCGCAATGAACCGCGAGATGCACAGCCGCACGGCCGACGGGCGCGTGCTGGTGGGAATCGATTGCATGCTGGCCGCCTATACGCTGGTCGGGCGCGGCTGGCGTGCCTGGCCCTTGCGCGTGCCGGGGCTGCGCGACGTATTCGCGGGGTTGTATCGCGTGCTGGCGCGTCATCGACACGCCGTCTCCCGCCGCCTCGGCTATCGCCTGCAGCCCGCCTGCGACAACGGCAGTTGCGCGCTCCACGGCAATCCCTTCCTGAAGAACGAGGCGCCTGCCGGCGAGGCTTCCGGTGCGGCGCCGGCTGCCGCGGATCGGGGCCCGCAGCGCTCGAAACGCGATTGGGTCGTGACCTGGATGTACGCCGCCGCGATCGCGCATCTGCTCGTCGGCGCGCTGCTGCCCTGGCTGGCCGGCAGCTCGCTGCTCGACGGCTATCAACAGGGCATCGAAGCGCATTTCTGGCCGGGCGCCGCGCCGGCCGAGGCGCGCCTGCAGCAGCAATGGTGGCTGGCCCTGTTCGGCGCCACCGTGCAATGCGCGGGCGTCTGGATGCTGGCGCTGGTCCATCTCGGCAACCGGCTGCGGCAGCGCGCGGCCTGGGGCTGGCTGCTGGCCGGGCTGCTGCTCTGGGCGCCGCAGGACATGCTGATCTCCTGGCAGGCGCGGGTCGGCTCGCATCTCGTGGCGGACGCGGCGGCGCTGCTGCTGATGGTGCCGCCGCTGCTATGGCTCTGGAAGGAGGACCGCGCATGAACACCGTGCCCGCGCTCGACTGGGCCGTCAGCCTGCTGATCGTGCAGGGCTTGATGGGCGGCTTCGATACGCTCTACCACCATGAATTCACCGAGGATCTCGCGCATCGCCCCAAGGCGCGCCTGGAGCTGGCGATCCATGCCGTGCGCGCGCTGCTGTATGGCCTGGTCTTCGCGTCGATCGCGCACCTGGCCTTCCTCGGCGCCTGGACGCTGGCGATCGCCGCGCTGGTGCTGGTCGAGGTGCTGCTGACCTTGTGGGACTTCGTGGTGGAGGACGGCAGCCGCAAGCTGCCCGCCACCGAGCGCGTGCTGCACACGCTGCTCGCGATCAACGGCGGCGCCGTGTTCGGGCTCTATGCGATGCAGCTGTGGCACTGGGCGTCCTTGCCCACGGCGCTGATGCGGCTCGAGCTGGGATGGCGCGGCTGGCTGCTGAGCCTGTTCGCGCTCGGCGTGGCCGTCTCGGGCCTGCGCGACGGGCTGGCCGCCTGGCGCATGGGGCGGCGCGCGGCGTCCGCCAATCCGTTCGCGGGGCAGGCGCATCGCAGCGTGCTGGTGACCGGCGGCACCGGCTTCATCGGCGAGGCGCTGGTCGGGCAATTGCTCGATGCCGGCCACCGCGTCACGCTGCTGGCGCGCTCGCCCTTGCGTGCCGCCTATCAGTTCGGCGGGCGCGTGCGCTGCGTGACGGCGTTCGATCAGTTGCATGCGCACGAACATTTTGATGTGGTGATCAACCTGGCCGGCGCGCCGGTGCTCGGGCCGCGCTGGAGCGCGAAACGGCAGGCGACGCTGCTGGCCAGCCGGGTGGGCGTGACCGAGGCGCTGCTGCGCTGGGTGGAGGGCGCCGCGCATCGGCCGGCGCTGTGGATCCAGGCTTCGGCGATCGGTTACTACGGCGTGCGCGCGCCCGAGGAACGGCTGGACGAGAGCAGCCGGCCCGGCAGCGGCTTCATGTCGGAGCTGTGCCGGCGCTGGGAAGCCGCCGCCGCGCCGCTCGATGCCTGGCCGATCCGCAAGGTGGTGCTGCGGCTGGGGCTGGTGTTCGGGCCGGGCGGCGCCTTGCCGCCGATGCTGCTGCCCTATCGCGTCGGCCTGGGCGGGCGCCTCGGCGATGGCCGGCAGGTGATGAGCTGGATCCATCGCGACGACGTGCTGCGCCTGGTCGCCGAAGCGATGCATCGTGAGGCGATGCACGGCGTCTACAACGCCGTGGCGCCCGAGGCGCCGAGCCAGGCGGAATTCGCGCGCACGGCGGGGCGGGTGCTGCGACGGCCGGCGTGGTTCCGGCTGCCGGCGGCGCCGCTGCGTCGGGCGGCGGGCGAGATGGCGGAGCTGCTGCTCGACGGCCAGCACGTCGTGCCGGCGCGCCTGCAGCGCGAGGGTTTCGTGTTCCGTTTCGCCGGCCTGGAGGCGGCGCTGCGCGATCTCGTCGAGCGCTGATGCCGGGCCGGCTGGCCGATGCTCAGACCTTCGCGAGCAGGGCGATCAAGGCGATCGCGGCCGGCAGCGCCTGCACGAACAGGATGCGGCGGCTGGCGGTGGCCGCGCCGAACACGCCGGCGACGATCACGCAGGCCAGGAAGAACAGCTTGAAGGCCTGCCCGTCGAGGGCGGCCAGGCCATAGATCAAACCGGCCGCGAGGAAACCGTTGTAGAGGCCCTGGTTGGCGGCGAGCACGCGCGTCTGCTGCGCGAATTCGGCCGTCAGCCCGAACACGCGCCGGCCCTTCGGCGTGGTCCAGAGGAACATCTCGAGCACCACGATATAGATGTGAATGGCGGCGACCAGGCCGATCAGGATGTTGGCGATCATTGTGTTATCGATTCGATGTTGTTGTGATTGGCGGTGAAGCGACGGCTCGCTGGCGCGAGCGCTGGCAGGGTAACACGGCGCACCCGGGCGCCGGTCGACGAAGGCTTCGAGAACCGATGCGATCAGGGCATACCCGTAAGTGGCCCGGATGGCGTTGACGGTTATTTTTGGCGGCCCTACATTCGAGGCCATGGTGGATGGGCAAGGCCCGGCCACCATCGCGGCAACGTTGCCGCGTCGAACATGGAAGGCTACGTAGCCCCCGAACTTGCGTGAGAACGCCGGTTCGGGGGCTTTTTGCTTTTGGAGAACGAATTGGACAAGCCATCACGCCTCGCCGAGGCGTCCAGCCAGGCCTTGCCCCTGGTCGCCTGCGTGCAGATGGAGCCGCGGGTGGGCCAGACGCGGGACAACGTCGAGGCATCGATCCGCTACATCGAGCAGGCCGCCGCGCAGGGGGCCTCGCTCATCGTGCTGCCCGAACTCGCCAACAGCGGTTACGTGTTCGCGAGCCGCGCCGAAGCCTTCGCGCTGTCCGAGCCGCTGGCCGACAGCGAGACGGTTCGCGCCTGGTCGGAGGCCGCGCGCCGGCTCGGCGTGCACCTGGTGGCCGGCATCGCCGAGCGCGAGGACCAGCGACTCTACAACTCGGCCGTGTTCATCGGCCCGGCCGGCCTGATCGGCCGCTACCGCAAGCTGCATCTCTGGGGCCAGGAGAACCTGTTCTTCGAACCCGGCAACCTCGGCGTGCCGGTGTTCGACACCGCATTCGGGCGCGTGGCCGTGGCGATCTGCTACGACGGCTGGTTTCCCGAGGTGTTCCGGCTGGCGGCCGGGCAGGGCGCGGACCTGGTCTGCGTGCCGACCAACTGGGTGCCGATGCCGGCCCAGCCCGCCGATCGCCCGGCCATGGCCACCACGCTGGCGATGGCGGCCGCGCACAGCAACGGCCTGATGATCGCCTGCGCGGACCGGATCGGCTCGGAGCGCGGCCAGTTATTCATCGGCCAGAGCCTGATCGTCGGCGGCGACGGCTGGCCGCTGGCGGGCCCGGCGCCGCAAGACCAGGCCGCGATCCTCTACGCGCCGCTCGACGTCGAGCGGATCCGCGCCGGCCGCGCGCTCAATGCCTTCAACCACGTGCAGCGCGATCGCCGCCCGGAGGCCTACGAGGCGCCGAGGCCCGCCGAGCTCGCGTCCAGCCGGCCTTGAAGGCCGGCGCCCCACATTCAGCAATCCCGATCATCACACGATTCATCCTCATCAAGGAGCTCCACATGTCTGCATTCAAACTTCGCGGCATCGCCGCCGTGCTGGCCGCGCTGGCCTGGTTCGGCAGCGCCGCGTCGGCCGCCGAGCCGATTCGCGTCGGCGTGGCCGTCGGCCTGTCGGGCGCCAACAGCGTGGTGGCGCCGGCCGTCGTGCAGGCCTCGCAACTGGCCGTCGACGAGATCAACGCCGCGGGCGGCATCCTGGGGCGCAAGCTCGAACTGGAGATCGCCGACGACGCATCGGGCGCGGTAGGCGCGCAGAAGGCCTACGACACCCTGGTGTTCCAGAAGAACGTCGACGCGCTGATCTCGATGGAGACCAGCGCGGCCCGCAACGCGGCGCTGCCGGCGGTCGCCCGCGGCCGCAAACCGCTGATCTATACCTCGTTCTACGAGGGGCGCTCGTGCAGCCCCTGGATGTACGTGAACGGCTGGGTGCCCGAGCAGCAGGTCGCGCCGGTGGTGGACTACTTCATGAAGAACAAGGGCGCCAGGCAGTTCTACCTGGTCGGCAACGACTACGCCTTCGGCCGCGGCATGCTCGAGTTCGCCAGGAAGACCATCGAGCAGCATGGCGGCAAGGTGGTGGGCGAGGAATACCTGCCGATCGACGGCACCGACTGGACGCCGATCCTCTCGAAGATCCGCGCCGCGCATCCCGACGCGCTGATCAGCGCCACCGCCGGCGGCGCGCCGAACGTCTCGCTCGCCAAGCAGTTGAAGAGCGCGGGGATGACGCTGCCCTACGGCAACCTGGCGATCGACGAGGCCACCGCGAAGAGCATGGGCGACGTCGCCGGCGGCATCTACATGGCGGGTTCCTACTTCACGAGCATCGATACGCCGGCCAACCGCAAGTTCCTCGCGGCCCTGCAGCAACGCTTCGGGCGCGAGCTGAAGACGCCCAACGAACTGTCGGAGCCGCAATACGAGGCGTTCTACCTGTACAAGGCGGCCGTCGAGAAGGCCGGCGGCACCGATCCGGCCAAGGTGGTGCAGGCGCTCGGCACGGTGAGCTTCGACGGTCCGCGCGGCAAGGTGAGCATGGATCGCAGCCACCACACGCCGCTCTCGATGCGGCTCGGCCAGATCCAGCCCGACGGCGGCGTGAAGATCCTGCAGACCTTCCCGAACGTCGATCCGGGCGCGCAATGCCCGAATCTCAAGCAATGACCTCCCGGAGGAAACGCTCATGGTCCTCGCTCTGGATGTCCTGACCACCGCCGCCTTGCTGTTCATCGTGACGGCGGGCCTGATGGTGATCTTCGGCGTGATGAAGATCGTCAATTTCGCGCATGGCGCGCTGCTCACGATGGGCGCCTATGCCAGCTTCATCGTCACGCAACTGAAGCTCGATCCCTGGTTCGGGGTGCCGCTGTCGCTGGCGGTCGGCGTCGCGGTGGGCATGCTGGTCGAAGCGGCGATCGTGAGGCCGCTCTACAAGCGGCCGCTCGACGCGATCCTGGCCACCTGGGGGCTCGGCATCGTGATCGGCCAGTTGATCGTGATGGGCTTCGGGCGCGAGGTGCAGTTCGTCGAGGCGCCCGTCAACGGCGCGCTGTCGGTGGCCGGCACGGCCTATTCGGCGTACCGGCTGCTGCTGGTGCCGATCGCGATCGTGCTGTGCGCCGCCTTGAGCGCGCTGCTGAACGGCACGCGCTTCGGCGTGAAGACGCGCGCCGTGATCATGAACGAGGACCTCGCGCGCGGCCTGGGGATTCACTCGGGGCGCATCCGCTTCATCACCTTCAGCCTTGGCGCCGCGCTCGGCTCGCTGGCCGGCATGCTGATCACGCCGCTGTCCAGCGTCGATCCGAACATGGGGCTGCCGTACCTGGTCAACGCCTTCATGCTGGTGATGGTGTCCGGCTATTCGATGCTCGGCCTGCTGCTGACCTGCCTGGTGTTCGGCGCCTGCCAGGTGCTGGTGAGCACCTTCGTCAGCCCGGTGCTCGGCGGCCTGACCATCGCGGTGCTGGCGGCGCTGACGCTGCGCGTCTTTCCCAAGGGGTTGTCCCATGCCTGACGTCAAGACCTGGTTTGCCGGGCGCGGCCTGGGCGAACATCGCGAACCGCCGGCGCCCGGGCGCAAGGGCGCGCTGCCGGGCGGCCCGCTGGCGCTGGCCGCGCTGGCGCTCGCGCTGCTCGCCGGCGGTCCCTTCCTGTTCGGCACCTACCTGCTCAACGTGCTGATCCAGGCCTTCTTCTTCTCGATGGTCGCGGTCACGGTCGACCTGCTGTGGGGCTACACGGGTTACCTGAGCTTCGGGCAGTCGGCCTTCTTCGGCATCGGCGCCTACGCGGCGGCCCTGGTGTTCACCCACGGCGGCTTCTCGCCCGGCTACGTGCTGCTCGCGCTGGGCATCGCGATCGCGGCGGCGGCGCTGGTCGCGCTGCTGCTGGGCTGGCTGTCCTTCTACCGGGGCGCCTCGCCGTTCTTCGCCACGGTCATGTCGCTGGTGCTGCCGATCGTGCTGAGCCAGCTGCTGTTGTCGGGCGGCGAGTGGACAGGCTCGAGCTCGGGCCTGACCGGCTACCCGATGTTCGACCTGTCGCTGTCGGCCTGGTACTGGATCGCGGGCCTGGGCCTGGCCGCGATCGTGCTGCTGGCCTGGGCCGTGGTGCGCAGCGACGGCGCTCGCGTGCTGCTGGCGATCCGCGATAACGAATCGCGCTGCGCCTACCTGGGCATCCGCACCTCGCGGGTCAAGATCGTGCTGCTGGTGGCGGCGGCGATCGTCGCCAGCGTGGCCGGCTTCGGCTACGCCAGCTTCAGCGGCGTGGTCGCGCCCGAGCTGACCGGCTTCGTGCTCGGCACGCAGCTGATCATCTGGGTGGCGCTGGGCGGGCGCGGCACGCTCTGGGGGCCGGTGCTCGGCGCCTTGCTGATCAACGTGGCGACCTCCTACCTGAGCGGCAGCATGCCGTTCGCCTGGCAGTTGATCCTCGGCGCGGCCTTCGTGCTGGTGATCGTGCTGCTGCCGCAGGGGCTGGTGCCGCTGCTGGCCTGGCCGTTCCGGCTCGATCGCGCCGCGCGCACGCCGCGGCTGGTCGAGCGCGCCGCCGGCGCGGCACGGGTGGCGGCGCCTGACGGCCCGGCCCTGCGCATGGCCGGCGTCGAGAAACGCTTCGGCAGCCTGAAGGTGTTGCAGGGGATCGATTTCGAGGCGCGCGCGGGCGAGCTGGTCGGCCTGATCGGCCCGAACGGCGCCGGCAAGACCACGCTGATGCGCTGCATGAGCGACGGCGCCGAGCGTTCCGCCGGCACCGTCGAGCTGTGCGGGCACGACATCCGGCGCCTGGCGCCCGAGCACGGCGTGCGCTTCGGGCTCGGGCGCAAGTTCCAGAACGCCAACATCTTCGAGACGCTGAGCGTGGCCGAATGCCTGCGGATCGCCGGCGCGCTGGTGGAGCGGCCGTCGCTGCTGCGCCGCGCGCCGACGCTGGCGCTGCCGGCCTATGCGCTGGAAGTGATGCGCGCCACGCAGCTGGACCGCAAGCTCGCGGTGACGGCCAGGGATCTCTCGCACGGCGAGCAGCAGGCGCTCGAACTGGCGATGGTGCTGGCGCTGGAGCCGCGCATCGTGCTGCTCGACGAGCCCACCGCGGGCCTGACCAAGACCGAGCGCACCCGGATCGGCGCGGTGCTGGCCTCGCTCGCGCATCGCCATGGGCTGTGCTGCCTGCTGGTCGAGCACGATCTCGAGTTCGTCGAGGAGATCGCGACCCGCATCGTGGTGCTGCACCAGGGACGCATCGTGATGGCGGGCAGCTTCGACGAGGTGGTCCATTCGGAGCTGGTGCGCACCATCTACGCCGGGACCGGCCAGCCGACCGGCGACGCCGGCACGGCAACACAAGGAGATGACCGATGAGCGCCATGGCATTGCAGGTCGAGCGCGTGACCAGCGGATATCGCGCCTCGATCGTGCTGCGCGAGCTCTCGCTGTCGATCGCCGAGGGCGAGACGCTGGCGCTGCTCGGCAAGAACGGCATGGGCAAGACCACCTTGCTGAAGACGATCATGGGCTACCTGCCCAGCCAGGGCGGCGCGATCCGCCTGAACGGCAGCGAGATCACGCGGCTGCCGCCGCATCGCATCGCGCGGGCCGGGGTGGCTTACGCGCCGCAGGAGCATGCGCTGTTCCAGGACCTGTCGATTCGCGACAACCTGCGCCTGGGGCTGGCCGATCCCTCGGTGTTCGACGCGCGCTTCGAGGAGGTGGTCGAGGTGTTCCCGGTGTTTCGCACCCGGCTCGGGCAGCACGCGGGCACGTTGTCCGGTGGCGAGCAGAAGATGCTGCTGGTGGCGCGCGCCCTGATGATGCGCGCCTCGCTGATCCTGCTCGACGAGATCACCGAGGGCCTGCAGCCGTCGGTGATCGAGCGCCTGGCCGAGGCCTTGCGCTGGGAGCGGCAGCGCCACGGCACCACGCTGCTGCTGATCGAGCAGAACGTGCCGTTCGCGCTGGGGCTGGCCGATCGTTACGCGGTGCTCAAGCAGGGCGAGATCGTCGAGCAGGGCGCGGCGAGGGACCCGGGCGCGGCGGCGGCGATCTTCGAGCATCTGAGGGTGTGAGGCGATGGCGGACATGAACCCTTTCAGCGGCACCGCCGACGCGCGGCAACCGCCGGACGCGCTGCCGCTGTGCGCCTGTTTCGCCACCGGCGGCACCATCGCGATGAAGCTCGATCCGGTGACGCGCGCGGCGGTGCCGGCGCTCTCCGGCGAGGACCTGCTGGCGAGCGTGCCGGCCATCGCCCGGGTCGCGCGCCTGGAACTGGCCGAGTTGTTCAAGCTGCCGTCCGACTACATGGAGCCGTCGCGCTGGCTCGCGCTGCACCAGGCGGTATCGGCGGCGCTGGCGCGCGAGGAGATCGCCGGCGCGATCGTCTCGCACGGCACCGACACGCTGGAGGAGACCGCCTGGTTCCTGGACCTGACGATCGCCTCGGCCAAGCCGGTGGTATTGACGGGCGCCCAGCGCAATGCCTCGTTCCCCGATTCCGACGGCCCGCGCAACCTGCTGAACGCGGCGCGCGTGTGCGTGGCGCCCGAGGCGCGCGGGATGGGCACGCTGGTGGTGCTCAACGGCCAGGTCAACGCCGCGCGCGAGGCCACCAAGACCCACACGGCCGACGTAGAATCCTTCAAGTCGGGCGACCACGGCTGGCTCGGCAGCGTCGACGACGATCGCCTCGTGATGTCGCGCGCGCCGCTGCGCCGGCAGCATGTGCCGCTGGTGGCGGCCGAGCTGCCGCGCGTGGAGATCGTGCCGATGTACGCCGGCGCCGACGGCACGCTGCTGCGCGCGGCGGTGGCCGCGGGCGCGGCCGGCATCGTGGTGGCGGCGCTCGGCTTCGGCAACGTCAACCGGGAACTGTTCGTCGCGATCCGCGAGGCGCTGGCCGCCGGCGTGGTGGTGGTGATCGCCACCCAGGTGCCGAACGGGCGGGTTCGCCCCGCCTACGGTTTCGAGGGCGGCGGCGGCACGCTCGCGGCCGCCGGTGCCGTGCTCGCCGACAACCTGGGCGCCCGCAAGGCGAGAATCCTGCTGATGCTGGCCTTGCAGACCCAAAGCTGCCCGGCGGCAATCCAGGCCCTGTACGATCGATAGGACATTCGTATGACTACCAGCCCCGCCTTGTCCGCCGAACCCGGCTGGCGAATCGGCGTCCTGTTCTCGCGCGCGGGCGCCACCTCGGCGACCGAAACCGAGCATTTCTACGGAACCGTGCTCGCGATCGAGGAAATCAATGCGGCCGGCGGCGTGGCGGGCGCGCCGCTCGATCCGGTGGTGCACGACCCGCGCTGCAGCCTCGACGAATACCGGCGCCTGGCCGCCCACATGCTGCAGGAGGACGACGTCACGGTGATCTTCGGCTGCTCGACCTCGTCGAGCCGCAAGGCGGTGCTGCCGGTGATCGAGCGCAACAACGCGCTGCTCTGGTACTGCTCGATCTACGAAGGTTTCGAGTATTCGCCGAACGTCATCTACACCGGCGCGGTGCCGAACCAGAACAACATGCAGCTGGGGGCCTGGCTGCTGCGTCATCACGGGCGGCGTTTTTTTCTGGTTGGCGCCGACTATATCTATCCGCGAGAATCGAACCGGATCATGCGCGACGTGGTCGAGCAGAATGGCGGGGAGATCGTCGAGGAACTGTACCTGCCCAGCGATGCCGACGACGGCGCGCTGGCCGCGGTGGTCGACGAGATCCGCGCGCAGGCGCCCGACGTGGTGGTGTCGACGCTGATCGGCCGCGCGGCCCGCAGCTTCTACACGCTGTACCGGCAGCGCGGGCTCGATCCGCGGCAGGTTCCGATCGCCAGCCTGACCATGACGGAGGGCGAGATCGGCATGATCGGTCCCGAGCTGTGCGCCGGACATATCGTCTCCGCCAGCTACGTGAACACCCTGGAGAATCCGCGCAACCGGCGCTTTCTCGAATCCTGGCGGTCGCGCTTCGGCGACCAGCCGGCCAGCATGTGGTCCGAAATGGCATACAACCAGGTCCAGTTGTTCGCGCGTGCGCTCGAACGCACCCGCAGCCTCGACACGGCGCGTCTGGTCGAGGCGGTGCGCGAGGTCGAATTCGACTCGCCGGAAGGCCTGCTGCGGATCGACCGCGAGAACAATCACGCGATCGTCACGCCGCGCATCGCGGTCTGCCAGCCGGACGGGCGTTTCAAGGTGGTCTGGGAGAGCCGCCGGCCGGTGCGGCCCGATCCCTACCTGACCGCCTATGGCTTCGCGGATTTCTGGCTCGATGGAGAAACGTCATGAGCGCGGGGGCGCGCCGGCTGTTCGACGATCTGCGCACGCTGCGCGTGGTGGTGATCCATCCGCCCGGCGAGGATCGCGGCATCCTCGAGGAGCAACTGCATCGCATCGGCTGCCCGGTGCGGCCGGTCTGGCCGTTTCCGGCGCGGCTGCCGGCCGACGCGGACGTGATCCTGTTCCTGGTCGGGCCGGAATTGCGCAGCGCCGGCAACTGGTGCGCGGCCGATACCGACGCGACGCTGATCGCCTTGTCCGACTACGAGAACCCGACCGCGCTGAAGATGCTGGTCGATACCCAGGCGCATGGCGTCATCACCAAGCCGTATCGATCTTCCGGCATCCTCAGCACGCTGGTGCTGGCGCGCGCATCCTGCGGCTACCAGCAGCGCCTGCACGGCAAGATCGCCAAGCTGGAGGAGGCGATCAAGGCGCGCCGCCAGATCGAGAAGGCGATGCGCATCCTGATGGAGGCCCATCGCCTGAGCGAGAACGACGCCTACGAGCACATGCGCTCGAAGGCGACCAGCCTGCGCGTGACGGTGGGCGACATCGCGACCATGGTGATCGATGCGCACGAGGCGATGGACAAGCTCGGGCTCGGCAAGCTGACGAAATCGTAAGGCGGGTGGGCCGCTTCGAAGCAGGAAGCACGCGGATCGGGGATCATGCCGGACTGGCCGGCGCGACACCTGGGCTCGCCGTCGGCGCCCACCCACGAAACCGATCAGCGAGGTAGCAATGGAATACGTCAAGTTCGGGGCCACCGGCCTCGAGGTCTCGAAACTGGTGCTCGGCTGCATGACCTACGGCGATCCGGCGCGCGGCAACCACGCCTGGACGCTGCCCGAGGACCAGAGCCGCCCGTTGATCCGCCAGGCGATCGAGGCCGGCATCAACTTCTTCGACACCGCGAATACCTATTCGGACGGCAGCTCGGAAGAGATCGTCGGCCGCGCGCTGCGCGAGTACGCGCAACGCGACGAGGTGGTGATCGCCACCAAGGTGTTCAATCGCATGCGGCCCGGCGCGAACGGCGCGGGCCTGTCGCGCAAGGCGATCTTCTCGGAGATCGACCACAGCCTGAAGCGGCTCGGCACCGACTATGTCGATCTCTACCAGATCCATCGCTGGGACCCGGGCACGCCGATCGAGGAAACGCTGGAAGCGCTGCACGACGTGGTGAAGGCGGGCAAGGCGCGTTACATCGGCGCTTCGTCGATGGCGGCCTGGCAGTTCTCCAAGGCGCTCTACACCTCGCGCGAGCACGGCTGGACCGAATTCGTCAGCATGCAGAACCACCTGAACCTGCTGTACCGCGAGGAGGAGCGCGAAATGCTGCCGCTCTGCGCGGACCAGGGCATCGCCGTGATTCCGTGGAGCCCGCTCGCGCGCGGCCGTCTCACGCGCAACTGGGACGAGAGCTCGGAACGCCAGGAAAGCGACAACGTCGGCACGCGGCTCTACCAGGCCACCGCCGACGCGGACAAGGCCGTGGTGGAGGCGGTCGCCAAGGTGGCCGAGGCACGCAAGCTGCCGCGTGCCCAGGTCGCGCTGGCCTGGGTGGCGCAGAAGAGCACGGTGACGGCGCCGATCGTGGGCATCTCGAAGCCGCATCATCTGAGCGACGCGGTGGCCGCGCTCGAGCTGAAGCTGAGCGAGGAGGAGATTGCCACGCTGGAGGCGCCTTATGTGCCGCACCGGGTGGCGGGCTTCACGGCCTGAGGAGGAGGGCGGCTCCCGGGCGAGCGCTTCGCTGGCCGCTCGGGAGCCGGAGGCGACGTCAGCGCGAGATCAGGCCGACAGTTCTCTGCGGACGATTTCCGCGCCTGCGCTGAGCGCGTTCAGCTTGCCTCTCGCCACCTGGCGAGACAAGGGTGCCATGCCGCAGTTGGTGCAGGGATAGAGCTTGTCGGCATCCACGAAGCGCAGCGCCTTGCGCAGGGTGTCGGCGACTTCCTCCGGCGTCTCGATGGTGTCGCTTGCCACGTCGATGGCGCCCACCATCACTTTCTTGCCGCGAACCAGCTCGATCAGGTCGATCGGGACATGGGAGTTGTGGCATTCCAGCGAGATCATGTCGATGCTGGATTGCTGCAGCTTCGGGAACGACTCCTCGTATTGGCGCCATTCCGATCCCAGCGTCTTCTTCCAGTCGGTATTGGCCTTGATGCCGTAGCCGTAGCAGATATGCACGGCGGTTTCGCACTTGAGCCCTTCGATCGCCCGCTCCAGGGTGGCCACGCCCCAATCGTTCACCTCGTCGAAGAACACGTTGAAGGCAGGCTCGTCGAACTGGATGATGTCGACGCCGGCAGCCTCCAGTTCCTTCGCTTCCTGGTTGAGGATCTTGGCGAATTCCCAGGCCAGCTTTTCCCGGCTCTTGTAGTGGGCGTCATACAGCGTATCGATCATCGTCATCGGGCCGGGCAGGGCCCACTTGATGGGCTGCTTGGTTTGATGACGCAGGAACCTGGCGTCTTCCACGAATACCGGCTTCTGGCGACTCACCTCGCCGACCACGGTCGGCACGCTCGCGTCGTAGCGATCGCGAATCCTGACCGTCTCGCGCTTTTCGAAATCGACGCCGCTGAGGTGCTCGATGAAGGTGGTGACGAAATGCTGGCGCGTCTGCTCCCCGTCGCTGACGATATCGATGCCCGCGTGCTGTTGCTCCTGCAACGACAAACGCAGGGCATCATGCTTGCCCTCGGTCAATTCCTCGTCTTGCAGTTTCCAGGGCGACCAGAGCTTTTCAGGTTGCGCGAGCCAGGACGGCTTGGGCAGGCTGCCGGCAGTGGAAGTCGGGAGTAGTTTTTTCATATCGAATGATTCCGCGAAGCTTGGTTGATCAGAGAGCGCAGCTGGAAGCCCATTGCTCGAGAATGTGCTTGTACGGCTTGATGAAGTGTTCTTCCGTGAATTTCCCCTGCTTGACGGCCAATTGGCTACGTTCTTCCCGGTCGTAGACAATCCGGGTCAGTGAATAATCGCGATGCTTCAGGCTGGGCTGATAACACTTCCCCGCCGCGGAATTGGCGTTGTAGATTTCCGGGCGATAGATTTTCTGGAATGTTTCCATCGCGCTGATGGTGCCGATCAGCTCGAGATTGGTGTAATCCTCCAGCAGGTCGCCGAGAAAATAAAAGGCCAGCGGCGCAACGCTGTTCGGCGGCATGAAGTAGCGAACCTGCAGGCCCATCTTCCCGAAATACTGGTCGGTCGACGAGAGTTCGCTTTGGCGATACTCGACGCCCAGGATCGGGTGCTGATTCTCGGTTCGGTGATAGGTCTTGCTGGTCGAGGCGCTGATGCAGATCACCGGCGGCTTGCCGGAGATTTCCCGGTAAGCGCTCGAGTTCAGGAAGTGCTTGAACAGCTTGCCATGCAGATCGCCGAAATCGTCCGGGATGCCGAATTCGGATTTGTCGTGGTTGTGCTCGGGCAGCAGCACGCTGAAGTCGTAATCGCGCACATAGGACGAGAAATTGTTCCCGGCGATCCCCTCGATGCGCTTGCCGTTCTTCTTGTCGATGATCTTCGTCTTCAGGATCTCGATCAGCGGAAACGCATCGATGCTGCGCCCGGCATCGATCTTCATCTCGACGGAAATGATTTCTAGATCGACGGAGTAGCGATCTCCCTTCGGGTTGTCCCAATGCGCGAGGTCATTGAATCGACTGTCGATCATCTTCAGGGTATTGCGCAGGTTCTCCTGGCGGCTCGTTCCGCGGGCCAGATTGGCGAAATTGGTGGTGATGCGCGTATTGTCCGATGGGTGATAGTTTTCATCGAAACAAATACTCTTGATTTCAAATGTGAAATTGTTTTCCATGATGATCCGGCGAATGGATTGTCGAAAGGAAGGCTGAATCTATTGGGCTGCTTCAGGCCGCGACGACTTCCTCGGCGGTGGCGGCTCTCGCGTGGCGGCTCAATTCGACCAGGGGCAAGGCCCGTTGCACCGCCAATCCGGCGCGCTCGATCAGGGCATCGTCTTGCAGGCGGTAGTCGACGAAATCCTTGTCGGTCGCGTAGACGCCCAACGGCAAGGTGCGCGCCTGGAAGAAGCTGAACAGCGGCCGCAACTGGTGGTCGATCATCAGGGCGTGGCGCTCGCTGCCGCCGGTGGCCGCCAGCAGGACGGGCTTGTCGATCAGGGCGTCCTGGTGAATGAAGTCGAAGAAGTGCTTGAACAGCCCCGTGTAGGCGCCGCGATAGACGGGGGTCGCCACCACCAGCACGTCGGCTTGCTCGACCGCCGCGAGTTCCCGCTCCACCGCGTCGGGCAGTTGGGAGCGCCAGGTCGCGCCGGCGAGCTGCGGCGCGAGCTGTCCCAGCTCGACCAGGCGCGGCTCGCACGAGACTTCATCGGCGATCAGGTCCAGCAGGTGGGTGGCCAGCGCTGCTGTCTTGGACGGGCGTTGCAGTCCGCCGGAAACCGCTACTACACGGAGTGGACGTGTCATGTTGGTTTTCAGATGGATGGAGGTGCGCGGCGCGGTGAAGCCAGGCCGCTTCGAAAAATACATACGAACAATGGAAGCCGATGCTAACGACGGGGACCAATGAAGTAAAATGGTTTTATTTCACGAATCCATGAAAGTGGTTCATACATATGCTTGAGCGCATCCATCTGAGCATCGTCCAGCAGGTCGAGAAGCAAGGGTCCTTGACGGCCGCCGCGGGCGTGCTGAACCTGACCCAATCGGCCCTGAGCCACAGCATGAAGAAGCTGGAGCAGCAACTGGGCACGGACATCTGGCTGCGCGAAGGGCGCAGCCTGCGCCTGACGCAGGCCGGCCAGTACCTGCTGGCGGTGGCGAACCGGGTGCTGCCGCAACTGGACCTGGCCGAGGAACGGCTGGGCCAGTTCGCGCTGGGCGAGCGCGGCGCGCTGCGCATCGGCATGGAATGCCATCCTTGCTACCAGTGGCTGCTCAAGGTGGTGTCGCCGTATCTGGCGGCATGGCCCGACGTGGACGTGGACGTGAAGCAGAAATTCCAGTTCGGCGGGATCGGCGCGCTGTTCGGTTACGAGATCGACCTGCTGGTCACGCCCGATCCGCTGTTCAAGCCGGGGCTGAAGTTCGAGCCGGTGTTCGACTACGAGCAGGTGCTCGTGGTGGCCAAGGGCCATGCGCTGGCCTCGGCGACCTACGTGAAGCCGCAGCAGTTGACCCCGGAAGTGCTGATCAGCTACCCCGTGGACATCGAGCGCCTGGACATCTACAACCAGTTCCTGCTGCCGGCCGGCGTGACGCCCCGGCGCCACAAGGCCATCGAGACCACCGACATCATGCTGCAGATGGTGGCGAGCGGCCGCGGCGTGGCCGCATTGCCGCGCTGGCTGGTCGAGGAATACGCGGCCAGGATGGAGGTGGTGCCAGTGCGGCTGGGCGCGCGCGGCATCGCCAAGCAGATCTTCCTGGGCGCGCGCGAGACGGACACCGCCATCGACTACGTGCGGGCCTTCATCGAACTGGCCCGCGAGCCCCGGGCGGTCTCGACGCTGGCGAGGGATTGAGGCCGGCGCGCCCGCCTCGCCGGATATCGCGCGCCGCCATATCCTTTCCATCCCCGCCTCATAACCTTCCGCGTATCCGTTATTGGATCGGCGCCGGGCCGGTTTTTATACTGGCCTCTGTCAGCACTCGCCCGATGCGAGTGCCAGATACCACGCCAACCATTACCAGAGGAACGCCCCGATGAGCCTTCGTCCGCTGCACGATCGCGTGATCGTCAAACGACTCGACCAGGAAACCAAGACGGCCTCCGGCATCGTGCTGCCCGACAGCGCGGCCGAGAAGCCCGACCAGGGCGAAGTGATCGCCGTCGGCCCCGGCCGGCGCGACAACGACGGCAAGCGGATCGAGCCCGACCTGCAGGTCGGCGACCGCGTGCTGTTCGGCAAGTACGCCGGCCAGACCGTCAAGGTCGACAACGCCGAACTGCTGGTACTGCGCGAGGAAGATGTCGTCGCGGTCGTCAACGTCTGAACCTGAGAGAGTCCAACATGGCTGCAAAAGATATCGTTTTCGGTGACGTCAACCGCGCGAAGCTGATCGAAGGCGTCAACATCCTGGCCGACGCGGTGAAGGTCACGCTGGGCCCGAAGGGCCGCAACGTGGTGCTGGAGCGCAGCTTCGGCTCGCCGATCGTGACCAAGGACGGCGTATCGGTCGCCAAGGAGATCGAGCTGGCCGACAAGCTGCAGAACATCGGCGCGCAATTGGTCAAGGAAGTGGCCTCGAAGACCAGCGACACGGCCGGTGACGGCACCACCACGGCCACCGTGCTGGCCCAGGCGATCGTGCGCGAAGGGCAGAAATACGTGGCGGCGGGCCTCAATCCGCTGGACCTGAAGCGCGGCATCGACAAGGCGGTGGTGGCGGCGATCGAGGAACTGAAGAAGATCAGCAAGCCGACCACCACCAGCAAGGAGATCGCCCAGGTCGCGACGATCTCGGCCAACGGCGAGGAGTCGATCGGCCAGCGCATCGCCGAGGCGATCGACCGCGTCGGCAAGGAAGGCGTGATCACCGTCGAGGACGGCAAGTCGCTGGCCGACGAGCTCGACGTGGTGGAGGGCCTGCAATTCGACCGCGGTTATCTCTCGCCGTACTTCGTCAACAACCCCGATCGCCAGGTCGCGGTGCTCGACAGCCCTTACGTGCTGCTGCACGACAAGAAGGTGTCGAACATCCGCGACCTGCTGCCGGTGCTCGAGCAGGTGGCCAAGGCCGGCCGCCCGCTGCTGATCATCGCCGAGGACGTCGAGGGCGAGGCGCTGGCCACCCTGGTGGTCAACAACATCCGCGGCATCCTCAAGACGGTCGCGGTCAAGGCGCCCGGCTTCGGCGATCGCCGCAAGGCGCTGCTGGAGGACATCGCGATCCTGACGGGCGGCCAGGTGATCGCCGAGGAAACCGGCCTCACGCTGGAGAAGGCGACGCTGGCCGAGCTGGGCCAGGCCAAGCGCATCGAGGTGGGCAAGGAAAACACCACGGTGATCGACGGCGCCGGCGACAAGGCCTCGATCGAGGCGCGCGTCAAGCAGATCCGCGTGCAGATCGAGGATGCGAGCTCCGACTACGACCGCGAGAAGCTGCAGGAGCGGGTCGCCAAGCTGGCCGGCGGCGTGGCGGTGATCAAGGTGGGCGGCGCGACCGAGATCGAGGTCAAGGAGAAGAAGGATCGCGTCGACGATGCGCTGCACGCCACGCGCGCGGCCGTCGAGGAAGGCATCGTGCCGGGCGGCGGCGTGGCCCTGATCCGCGTGAAGCAGGCGATCCGCGAAGTGCGCGGCGCGAACCCGGACCAGGATGCCGGCGTGAAGATCGTGCTGCGCGCGCTCGAGGAGCCGCTGCGGCAGATCGTGAGCAATGCCGGCGAGGAAGCCAGCGTGGTGGTGGCCAAGGTGGCCGAGGGCAGCGGCAATTTCGGCTACAACGCGGCGAGCGGAGAATATGGCGACCTGGTGGAATCGGGCGTGCTCGATCCGACCAAGGTGACGCGCACCGCGCTGCAGAACGCGGCATCGGTGGCGGGCCTGCTGCTGACCACCGACGCCACCGTGCACGAGCAGCCGAAGCCGGCCGCGGCCGGGGCACCGGCGGGCGCGCCGGGCGGCCCGGACCTGGGCTTCTGATGGAGGTTGGCGCGCAAGGGCGCCGACTGGGCCGCTAGTCGGCCTGGTGTTTTTCAAGCATCTGGCGCCGCCGGCTTGTCAGGGCCGGCAGGCCTGGTCGAGATTGACGGGCGCGTCGAGCAGATGGGGCAGGCTGCGTTCGACGATTTCCAGCACCACGGCCCTGGGCTGCGCCCGGCGGACCAGCGCGCCGTCGACGCGGGTTCCGCGTTGCGTATAGAGCCGATGGACGTCCTCGCCGAGGAAGGGAATCAGTTCGCCTGCGAACGAATCGCGATACAGCAGCAGGCTGCCCGCGGCGCCCGGGTTCTCGATGACGTTGTGGGCATCGACCGGGTCCGTCGGCCAGCCGGGCACCGTCACGCCATGCGCCTGGCGCGGCACGCGCGGCGTGAGCGACACGATGTAGTCGAGGAAGTAGCCCGGCAGGTCGAGCAGGTTCACCGCGATGTCGCCGCCCTCGAAGCGCTTCCGGCTGATCGCGTAGGCCTGGCGCTCGGCGCGCGGCGCGGCGGACAGCACGCCGTCGTGCACCAGGCGCGAGGCGATGGCCTGGTAGCCGATGAAGGCGCCCAGGGTGTTCCAGTGGCTGTCGGTGCGCTTGTACAGGTCGTATTGCTCGGACGAGCGGGCGGCTTCGAGCGGCGCGCGCAGGTCGATGAAGGCCAGCTTCGGCGCCGCCCGGCCAAGCTCGGTGGCGAACTGGTCGGCCTGGGTGATCGTGCCGGCCGGCGGCGGCGATTGCAGCTTGTCGGCATAGACGGTCTGCTTGTCGGGCGCCAGCACCACGTAGAAGCCGATGCCGCAGGCGGCGAGATGCGTGCGCACGGCATCCAGGTTGCCGCTGATGGTTCGCAGGTCGGAGGCGGAGAAGGGCGCCTTTCCGTACAGCGAGGCGAAGTGCGGCTGGCCCGGCGTGTAGTACTCGTCGTAGAACAGCCAGCCGTCGCGGCCGATCACGACGTTCGGGTTGCTGGGCGTGCCGGTGCGCGCCATCTGCAGGCGCGATCCGTAATGCAGCAGCGCGTCGCGCATGCCGTAGCGGTCGCTGAACCAGCGCTCGAAGTTCTGGAACCAGAACAGCGAATAGGACGGGAAGGGCTCCAGCCGACGATTTTCCTGCGCGGCCGGCACGAAGCCGGGGCGGCCGAACCACAGGATCGGCAGCGCCAGGATGGCGAAGAAGACGATGGCCACGGCCGCGCGGTTCAAGCCGCGGGCCAGCGAGCTGCCGGGGCGGTTGGAGGCGGCCTGGGGATCGGAGTGCTGCGTGCTCATGCCGTCAGAAGCGGAAATAGATGAAGGGGTTGTACTGGCCGAGCGCGATCGACATGGCGCTCAGGATCAGCGCGGGCGCGACCAGCGCGGCGCGCAGCCAGCCGTCGAGCGACAGCGCGGCGAGGCGCGCCCACATCGGCTGGAGGCGGCGCTGCAGGAGCGGATACGCGCCGAGCGCGAGCAGCACCGCCACCACCAGCAGCACCAGCGTCTGCGTCGACCACAGCGATGCCAGCGTCACGCCCTGCTGCGCGGCGGGCCAATGGCCGACCAGGGCCAGCAGGTAATGCGTCGCCTGGGGCAGGGATTCGGTGCGGAAGAATACCCAGGCGAGCATCACCACCAGCATCGCATAGAGCTGGGCGAGCGGCCTCGGCACCGGCAGCCCGGCGTTGCGCCCGAAGCGCTCCAGCATCAGGAAGAAACCGTGCAGCGCGCCCCACACCACGAAATTCCAGCTCGCGCCGTGCCAGATCCCCGTCAGCAGGAACACGATCCACAGGTTCAGCAGCGTGCGGCCCTCGCCGCGGCGGTTGCCGCCGAGCGGGATGTAGACGTAGTCGCGGAACCAGGTCGACAGCGAGATGTGCCAGCGCCGCCAGAAATCCTGGATCGAGCGCGCGCTGTAGGGATAGTTGAAGTTCTCCGGGAAGCGGAAGCCGAACAGGCGGCCCAGGCCGATCGCCATGTCGCTGTAGCCGGAGAAGTCGAAGTAGATCTGCAGCGTGTAGCACAGCAGGCAGAACCAGGCCGCCGCCGCGCCGAGCTGGTCGGCCGGCGCGTTGAAGCCGGTATCGGCGATCAGGCCGAGCTGGTTGGCGATCAGCACCTTCTTGGCCAGCCCCATGGTGAAGCGCAGGATGCCGGCGGTGATGTCGTCGAGCGTGCTGTCGCGGCGCGCCAGCTGCGTGTGGATGTCCTTGTAGCGGATGATCGGGCCGGCCACCAGTTGCGGGAACAACATGATGTAGAGGCTGTAGTCGACGATGTTGCGATTCGGCGTGGCATTGCGCCGGTAGATGTCGACCAGGTAGGAGATCGCGTGGAAGGTGTAGAACGAGATGCCGATCGGCAGCGCGACGGCCTTGATCGAGATGGCCGACAGGCCCGCCGGCACCAGCAGCGCGTTGAGGTTGTCGACCGCGAAATTGGCGTACTTGAAGATGCCGAGCAGCAGCAGGTTGAGGGCCACCAGGCCGCCCAGCACGCGCCGGCGTGCCCGGGTCCGGTCCAGCAGCCGGGCGCCCCAGAAGTTCATGGCGACCGAGCCCAGCATCAGGATCACGAAACGCGGTTCGCCCCAGGCGTAGAACACGATGCTGGCCAGCGCCAGCAGGGCATTGCGAAATCGGGCGGGGGCCAGGTAGTAGGCGACGAAGGTCACCGGCAGGAACAGGCCCAGGAACACGATGCTGCTGAATACCACGAGATCCCCTCGTCGATGTTGTGATGATGCGTGGCCATGGCGGCGTGCCGGCCGTGAAGGGGCGGCGCGCCGGGCAGGCGAATGCGTGCGGGAGGCTTGGGGCCGGAAGGCGCGTCGGCGACGTACCGCGGCGTGGCGGCCGGCGGGCGCGTGAGGCGCTGCCAGGCGGCGTGGCCCGCGCGCGGCTTGGTCAGTTCCGCGCGAGGGCCGGCCCGGGGCGCGTCTCCCCGGCCGTTCCCGCGGGCGACATTGTAGGCGGCAACGGGATTTGTCGATACCCGCGGGCGGCGGGCATCTTTGCGCGACCCGGGCGACCGGGCAGAGAATCGGGCTGCGCGGCCCCGGCGGCGCAGCCGGGAAGCCGTGCCGGCCGGGGCTCAGCCCGGCTGGGCGAGCAGCCGGGCGATCTCGGCGTCGGTCTGCTCGTAGTCGCCCTCGCCGAAGTGCCGGTAGACGATCCTGCCGGTCTTGTCGATCAGGTAGACGGCAGGCCAATACTGGTTGTCGTAGGCGCGCCAGGTGGCGTAGTCGTTGTCCTGCGCGACCGGGTAGGTCAGGCCGAAGCGCTTGATCGCGTCGCGCACGTTCGAGGTGCTGTGCTCGAACGGGTATTCGGGCGTGTGCACGCCCACCACGGTCAGGCCTTGCGACTTGTATTTGTCGTACCAGCCCTGGACGTGGGGCAGCGTGTGGATGCAGTTGATGCAGGTATAGGTCCAGAAATCGACCAGCACCACCTTGCCGCGCAGCTTGTCGAGCGATTGCGGCGGGCCGTTCAGCCACTGGTTGATGCCGGTGAAGTCGGGCGCGGTGGTCGGGGCGCTCGCCTGGGCGGCGCCGGCGATGCCGGGCGGCTGGGTGGCGGCGATCACGGCGGCGCAGGCGGCAATGGTGCCGGCGGCGGCAAACAGACGATAGAGCGGGCGCATGGTGGAGTTTCCATCGGTTTCGGTTGAGGGCCGCCGGCAGCGCGGTGGGCGCCGCCGGCGTGCCGTCGGTCGGCGGGGCGGGATCGGCGGTGCGGGGCGCGCGAGGTGCGCCGGCAGGGCCGATCCGCCGGGCCGACCGGCGATGGAGGTATTGGAGCCCGCGCCCGTATCGCGGATGTTTCGGGCCGCCCGTGGGTGTGCAATGTTGTGTATCGACGGCGAATTCAGATACATTGCGACACAAATCAGGGACTGCAATCGGCTATAAAACCGTCATTCCATGATGACCACGGAGGGGCGCACGATGAACGCCGAGTCTTTTCAAGGTTCCTGCCATTGCGGGGCCGTCCGTTTCGAGGTACGCACGCCGCTCATGCCCGCCGCGCGCTGCAACTGCAGCCTGTGCCGCCGCAAGGGCGCGCTGATGACGCCGGCCTTCGCCCGCGAGGACCTGACGATCCTGGCCGGCGAGGACGCGCTGACCGAATACCAGTTCAATACCCGCGTCGCGAAGCATTTCTTCTGCCGCCATTGCGGGATCTATCCGTTTCACCAGACTCGCCTCGACCCGCTGCGCTGGCGCGTGAACATCGGCTGCCTCGACGGCGTCGATCCCTACGCGCTGGAGGCGGCGGTGGCCAACGGCGCGAGCCTGTCCGTCGTGGAGGACGCATGAAGCCCGAATCGAAGCCGCGCCGCGGCCCGCTGCAGCGCCTGCTGGCGATCGTCGCCTTCCTGGCGGGCGGCGTGGCCAGCGAGCTGAGCCATCCCTTCGCCTGCACCACGGTGCCCTCGCGCGGCCCGTCGGCGGTGCGCCGCCGCGAGGAGCGTGCCTGATGAACAGCGAGCGTCCGGACCACGTGCTGATCGTCGACGACGATCGCGGCATCCGCGAACTGGTGGGCCAGTACCTGGAGAAGAACGGCATTCGCGTCTCGTTGGCCGCCAATGGCCGCGAGATGCGCGCCACGCTGGAATACGGCGCGCCGGACCTGATCGTGCTCGACGTGATGATGCCCGGCGACGACGGCCTGGTGCTGTGCCGCGAGCTGCGCGCCGGCAAGTTCCGCTCGGTGCCGGTGGTGATGCTGACCGCGCGCGACGAGGAAACCGATCGCATCGTCGGCCTCGAGATGGGCGCCGACGACTACCTGACCAAGCCCTTCGCGGTACGCGAGCTGTACGCGCGGATCCGCGCCGTGCTGCGCCGCGCGCGCATGCTGCCGCCCGGCATGCAGGTGACCGAGGCCGCGCAATGGCTGGCCTTCGGCGATTGGCGGCTCGATACCACCGGGCGCCACCTGCTCGACGAGGACGGCACCATGGTCGCGCTGAGCGGCGCCGAATACCGGTTGCTGCGCGTGTTCGTCGATCATCCGCAGCGCGTGCTGACGCGCGACCAGTTGCTGAACCTGACGCAAGGGCGCCAGGCCGATCCGTTCGACCGCTCGATCGACCTGCTGGTCAGCCGGCTGCGCCAGCGGCTGCGCGACACCGCGCGCGAGCCGCGCTACATCAAGACGCTGCGCAGCGAGGGCTATGTGTTCTCGGCGGCGGTTACCGTGATCGACGAGCCCACATGAGCGACAAGTCTCTCGCGCACTGGCCGCGCTCGCTGTTCGCGCGCCTGGCCTTGATCCTGTGCGTGGGCCTGGCGGCCGCGCAGATGCTGTCGTTCTGGCTGACGCTGACCGAGCGCGACCAGGCCACCACCACGCTGATGATGGGCTACATCGAGCGCGAGGTGGTGGCCTCCGTCGCGCTGCTCGACCACCTGCCGCCGAACGAGCGCGAGGCCTGGCTGCCCAAGCTGGCGCGCCGCAGCTACCGCTTCGAGCTGGGGCCGGGGCAGCCGGGCGGGCCGGTCGACGCCGAGCTGTCGGCTCGCGTCGAACGCTCGATCACCGACGGCATCGGCCGCGCCTACCCGGTCACGGCCAACGCGATTCCCGGCGACGCCGAGCATCTGCAGGTGCACCTGAAGCTGTCCGACGGCTCGCCGCTGACGATCGACCTGCATCCGATGTCGAGCGTGCCGCTGTCGGGCTGGCTGCCGGCGGTGCTGGTGGTGCAGCTCGCCTTGCTGGCGTTCTGCTGCTGGCTGGCGGTGCGCCTCGCCACGCGGCCGCTGCACGACCTGGCGCGCGCGGCCGATGCGCTCGGGCCGGACCTGAAGGGCGAGCGGCTGCCCGAGACGGGGCCTTCCGAGGTGGCGCGCGCGGCGCGGGCCTTCAATGCCATGCAGGACCGGATCGCCACCTACACGGCCGAGCGCATGCAGATCCTGGCCGCGATCTCGCACGACCTGCAGACGCCGATCACGCGCATGCGCCTGCGCGTCGACGTGATGGACGACGACGCGCAGGCCGCCAAGCTGCGCCAGGACCTGACCGAGATGGGGCAACTGGTGAAGGAGGGCGTGGCCTACGCGCGAACCGTGCACAGCACCTCCGAGGCACCGTGCCGGATCGATCTCGACGCGATGCTCGACAGCATCGTCTGCGACTACATCGACGCCGAGCAGAACGTGACCTTCGCCAGGCGCGTCGACATCGCCGTGACGGCGCGGCCGCAGGCGCTGCGGCGCGTGGTCGGCAACCTGGTGGACAACGCGCTGAAGTTCAGCGGCGCGGCCGAGCTGGAGGTGACGCTCACCCCCGAAGGAGATGCCGAGGTGGCCGTGCTCGATCGCGGGCCGGGAATTCCTGAGGAATCGCTGGAGGCGGTGTTCGAGCCCTTCGTGCGGATCGAGACTTCGCGCAATCGGGGCACCGGCGGCACGGGGCTGGGGCTGGCGATCGCGCGGCAACTGACGCAGGCGATGGACTCCACGCTCGTGCTGCGCAATCGTGCCGGCGGCGGGCTGGAGGCGAGGTTGACGCTGAAGGTGCCGGGGGGGAGGAAGTAGGGGCGACGACAGGCTTGCCAGCCTGCACGATTTTTCCACTTGCGCTAGGTTAACAGCCCGATGACGACGCGGCGCGTCGTCATCGCTTCGCGCGAACCCGGCGGGGCCGACAAGCACCCAGCCGCAACCTCCGGCTGCATCCGCCCCTCGCGTTCGCGTCCCTCCACCTTCTTTCGGGAATTGGCATGGAATATCGACATCTCGGCGCATCAGGTTTCAAGGTCCCGGTACTGAGCTTCGGCACCGGCACGTTCGGCGGCAAGGGCGAGCTGTTCCAGGCATGGGGCGAGACCGACGTCGCCGAGGCACGCAAGCTGGTCGACATCTGCCTGGATTCGGGGCTGACCATGTTCGACAGCGCCGACATCTATTCGGGCGGCGCCTCGGAATCGATCCTCGGCGAGGCCCTCAAGGGCCGCCGCGACAAGGCGCTGATCTCGACCAAGGCGACCTTCCGCTTCGACGACGGCCCCAACAACGTGGGCTCGTCGCGCTTCCACCTGATCCAGGCCGTCGACAGCGCGCTCAAGCGCCTGCAGACCGACTACATCGACCTGTTCCAGCTGCACGGCTTCGACGCCAGGACGCCGGTACAGGAAGTGCTCTCGACGCTCGACGACCTGGTGCGCGCCGGCAAGATCCGCTACACCGGCGTGTCGAACTTCTCGGGCTGGCACCTGATGAAGTCGCTCGACGTGGCCGATCGTTACGGCTATCCGCGCTACGTGGCGAACCAGACCTACTACTCGCTGATCGGCCGCGACTACGAATGGGAGCTGATGCCGCTGGGCATCGACCAGGGCGTGGGCGCGGTGGTCTGGAGCCCGCTGGGCTGGGGGCGCCTGACCGGCAAGATCCGTCGCGGCCAGCCGCTTCCGGAACTGAGCCGCCTGCACAAGACGGCCGATTACGGCCCGCCGGTGCCGGACGACTACCTGTATCGCGTGATCGACGCGCTGGACGAAGTCGCCGCCGAAACCGGCAAGACCATCCCGCAGATCGCGCTGAACTGGCTGCTGCAGCGCCCGACCGTGGCGACCGTGCTGATCGGCGCGCGCAACGAGGAGCAGTTGCGGCAGAACCTCGGCGCGGTGGGCTGGAACCTCACGCCCGAGCAGGTCGCCAGGCTGGACGAGGCGAGCCGCGTGCGGCCGGTCTATCCCTATTGGCACCAGGAAGGTTTCTCGGAGCGCAATCCGTCGCCGGTCTGAGCCTGCGTGTCACGCCGATGCAAGGCGGCAAAGCCGCCGCGCATCGGCACGCAAGGGATCAAGCTGCCGCCGAGGCGCGGCGCGATTGGCAGAAGTGCTCGGTGATGGTGGCCAGTTCGCGCACGAACAGCCTGAAAGGCCGGGAGATCGCCGAGAGATTGATCGGCTGGCCGACGCGGATAATGTAGCTGCAGAAGTGGAAATTGGTGCGGGCGAAGCTCGTGTCGGGTTCGCCGCTGTCCGCGAAGTGGTCGTGGCAGAGAAAGCCGCCTTCCTCGTAGCTCTTGTAGAAGCGGGCGGTGGTGATGCCGAGCCGGTGGACGTGCTGGTTCCTGAGGATGTGGCAGAAGGCGATGAACTTCAGCGCATCCTCCTCGAACAGCGCGAAACAGCGCAGGATGCGCGGATCGATCTGGTCCAGCGCGAAGCCGAGCACCTCCGGCAAGCCCTTGTCGCGGATCATCCTGAAGGCTGCCAGCTTGCTCAGCCCGACGACTTCCGTCAGCAGGCTCTCGACATAGGCCTCGAGATAGGAGAACACCGAGATGAATTCGAGCTTGTAGAGCTGGCCCGCCAGGAAGGACATGTCCTTCGAGAAATTCAGCCGCGCTTTCGTTTCGTTCACGGCCTGCCTGATCTCGTCGGTTTCCTCCTTGCCCATCGGCATGGAATCGTCCAGGCCCGGGTGCCGGAAATAACGTTCCGGGATGGTGATCTGGAACGCGTCGTAGCCGGTCGACTCCAGGCGGCGATCCTCGCCGTGCATCAGGTTCTCGAAGAAGTGCGCGGCCAGCAGGGTCGAATTGAACTGCTCGGCGAACAAGGCATAGGACTCGGTGTCGATATCGGGCCGGGTCGGCAGCTTGCCGGTGTTCATCGACTCCAGCAGGTTCAGCTTCATGCCGCCCAGGCGGTCGCCCGAGATCGATTCATAACGATCCCGCAGCGCACGCGGTACTTCATCCCAATTCATTGATCAGCCCCGTCGATTCGATTGTTTTCATGCTGTCCGCGCGTTGTGCGGCGCAAAACATTATATCGACGCGAGGCCTGGCCGGAACACGGAAACGGCGCGCAGCAGGCACGCTGGAATAATCCTCGGCCCCGGTTTGTTTACACGAAGACGAAAAAGACGCGGCACCGCCGAAAGCCGGTGAAACCGCGTCGTCGCCAATCTGTCAAATACGCGCAAGCCGAGATGCAGGTCCGTCGCCCCGGCCCGAAGCGATCCGCCACGATCCGAACCCGCCATGAAAACCATCCGCCAAACCCTGATTCGCACCCTGCTGGTGTCGACGCTGGCCGCTTCGGCCAGCCCCGCGTTCGCGTTCAACGAGGAAGCCAACTACAACGCCTGCATCCTGCGCTCGCTCTCGAACACCTGGAACCGCAACGTGGTGGAGATCCTGCGCGGGTCCTGCGACCGGCTCTATCGGCAATGGAGCATGCTGTCACCGGCGGACAAGGCCTTCAACGAATGCCTGCTGCAGAACCTGCCCGGCGTGCAGAGCTCGGCCGCGATCGGGCCGGTGATGTCGGCCTGCCGGCGGCAGAGCGCCGACTCCATGCATTTCGATTGAGCCGGCCCGGCGCTCGGCTGGTCAGGCCTCGAAATCGCTGCCGGCCTCGCGCAGCCGACGCAGCGCGCTGGCCAGATGCGCCCGCGCGCTGTCCTCGTCGCCGAGCCGCATCTGCTGGTAGGCGCGCTGCGCGATCTCGTGCGGCACCGGCTTGAGCGGCCGGCCGCTCTGCATCGCCTTCAACTGCACCTCGGCCGCGCGTTCGAGGTAGTAGAGATCGTCCCAGGCTTCGGCGATGCTGGCGCCCGCCACCATCACGCCGTGATTCTTCAGGAACAGCACGTCGGCATCGCCCATCGCGCGCGCGATCCGGTCGCCCTCGGCGCCGTCCAGCGCGAGCCCGTTGTAATGCTCGTCGACGGCCGTGCGCCCGTAGAACTTCAATGCCGTCTGCCCCAGCCACAGCAGGGGCGGCCCTTCGAGCAGGCACAGCGCGGTGGCGTTCGGCATATGCGTGTGGAAGGCCGCCTTCACGCGCGGCATCGCCTGGTGCAGGCGCGCGTGGATGTGGAAGGCGGTCGCCTCGGGCTGGCCGTCGCCGTCGATCACGCGGCCTTCGTAATCGCAGACCAGCAGGCGCGATGCGGTGATCTCCGAGAACGCGTAGCCATAGGGATTGACCAGGAACAGGTCCTCATGCCCCGGCACCACCGCCGAGAAGTGATTGCAGATGCCTTCCTCCAGGCCGTGCAGCGCGGCCAGCCGGAAGCAGGCGGCCAGTTCGACGCGGGCGGCCTGCACCGCATCGGCGTCGAGCCCCGCGCGTCGCGCGCGCCCCGTCGATGCGAAATCGAGCTGATGTGCCATGTGGGTCGTCTCCGTGGATGCGTTCGCGTTTCGCCACCTTACCAGCCCAGCGAGGCGAACAACGTGGGCACCTGGTCGAGCGTGGCGAGGGTCGCGTCGGGGCGATAGTCGGGCAGCAGCGCGCGGCCGGTGCCGCGATCGATCCACACGCAACGGAAGCCGAGCTCGCGCGCGGCGGCATGGTCCAGGTGCGGGCTCGCGCAGATGTGCACCACCTGCTCGCGCGTCACGCCGAGCTCGCGATGCGCATGCTCGAAGATCCGCCGGCTTGGCTTGTAGGCGCCGGCCTGCTGGGCGGTGATCACGCGATCGATGGTGCCGCCGAGCTGGGCGACGTTGCCGGAGATCACGTCGTCGTCGGTGTTCGAGACGATGCAGAGCCGGTAGCCGGCCGCCTTCAGCGCGCGCAGCGCCTCGACCACTTCCGGGAACGGCGGCATCGCCGAGATGCTGTCGGTCAGGCGCCGCGCGTCGGCGTCGTCGGCGTCCAGCCGCCATTCCCGCAGCGCGAGCTTCAGCGCCTCGCCCGACAACTCGCGGAACGAGCGATGCGGCGGGGTCTGCTCGAGCGCGTGTTCGTGGCGGTCGTAGACGGCGATCAGCTCGGCGCTCGACACGGCATGCGCGCCCTTGCCGGCGAGGATGTCGCCGACCGCGGCCTGCAGGCCTTCGTCCCACTGGATCAGCGTGCCGTAGCAGTCGAAGGTGAGCCATTCGGGGCGGGGCGTAGCGGAAAGCGACATGGTGGGTCCTGGCGGGATCGTGGTTCGAATCGCTAGCCTAGGGCCCGCTTGCTCATTGGGGAAATTAAATTAAAATCGCCTCCTCAGTTGAGAATCGAATAACGGGAGCCGATCATGCTCGACCTCGAACTGCTCAATTCGCTGATCTGCGTGGTCGACGAAGGCAGCTTCACGCGCGCGGCCGAGCGCGTGCATCGCACGCAATCCACCGTCAGCCAGCAGGTCAGGCGCCTGGAGGAGATGGTCGGCCATACCCTGCTGCTGCGCGATCGCACCGGCAACCAGGTGACGCCGACCGAGCATGGCGAGCTGCTCGCGCAATACGCGCGGCGCCTGCTGGCGCTGTCGCAGGAGGCGCAGGACGCGCTCGCCAGCGGGGTGCGCCGCACGCCGATCCGGCTCGGCGTGCCCGAGGATTTCGATGCGCGGCGCATGGCGGCGATCCTGTCGGGCTTCGTGGCGGCGCGCCCCGATGCGCGGCTGGAGACGGTGGCGGGGATGAGCACGGAGCTGCGCCGCAAGCTGGCCGCCGACGAGATCGAGATCGCGCTGATCAAGCGCGAGCCGGACAGCGGCGATTGCCTGGCCGCCTGGCCGGAGCGGCTGGTCTGGGTGCAAGGCCGGCACGCGGTGCCGCCGGAGGCGGGGAGCGGCGAGCCGATTCCGCTCGCGCTGTTTCCGCAGGGCTGCCTGTACCGGCAGCGCGCGATCCGCGCGCTCGACCAGGCGCAGCGGCGCTGGCGCGTGGCCTTCGGCAGCCACAGCCTGACGGGCATCCAGGCGGCCGTGGCCTCGGGCTTGGGCCTGACGGTGCTGCCGAGCACGGCCTTGCTGCCGGAGCACGAGGTCTGCGATGCGCTGCCGGCCTTGCCGCCGACCGAGCTCGCGCTGGTCAGCAACGGCCAGGCCCTGAACGACACGCAAACGGCCCTGGTGGATTTCCTGCGCGAGGTGTTGGCCGATTGACGGCAGCCTGGGGCGATCAGCCGTGCCCCGCGCCCTCGATCGGCCCGGCCAGCGAGAGCAGGTCGGCCGGCACGCGAAACACCGCTTGCGGCTGCGTGCCGAGCAGCGCCTCCAACTGCGTGTAACCCCAGGCGACGGCGCCATAGGCCAGGCCGACGCCGCGCGCCGCTTCCGCGTCGCGGATCTCGTCGCCGACGTAGATCGCCTGCTCGGCGGGTATGCCGGTCTTGCGAAGAATGCCGCGCAGGCGATGCGACTTGCCGAACAGCGACGAGCTGCATTCGATGGCCGCGAAACGCGCAATCAGGCTGTCGCCGAGCACGGCGCGCACGTTCTCGGGCGAGTTCGAGGTGGCGACGGCCACCGCCACGCCGCGATCGATCAGCGCGTGCAGCGTCTCGACGATGCCCGCGAACGGCGCCACTTCGTCGATCCGCTCGCGCATCAGCTTGCGCGCGTCGCCGAGCACGGCCGGCACCTTCCACAGCGGCAAGGCCAGCTCGCGCAGCACCTCGGTGGCGCTCAGGCCACGCAAGCGCTGCTGCGTATCGGCGTCGGTGTGCCGGAAGCCGTGACGCGCGGCCAGCTCGTTCAGCGCATCGGCGAACAGCGGATAGGAATCGGCAAGCGTGCCGTCGAAATCGAACAGGGCGAGTCGGGGTGTCATCGGGAGCGGGCGAGGGCGGCGCGCCTTGCGCGGGAGGGCGAGGGCAGGGGCGAAAGGCAGCATCTTCGATTGCCCGCCGGCCAGCGTCAAGCCCGCGGCCGCGCGCGAACGCTGGCCGGGCGCGGGCAAATCCGCGACAATCGGCGCTCCGGCGCGGGCGGACCCGCGCGGCACCGCGTGCCGCCGGCGGCCCGGGCCCCGTCTTTCCCGGAGGTTCCTTGGATTCATCGCGCCGCAGCGCAGGCGTCGACCTGCTGCGCGGCATTGCCATCCTGGCGGTGCTGTTGCTGCATTTCCACCTGACTTACCGGCTCGACGTGCTGCCCGTCGAGTTGCCCTGGCTGTCGAACGCGATCCGCGCCGTGTCCCGCAACGGCAACTACGGCGTGACGATGTTCTTCGTCGTGTCGGGCTACCTGATCACCGCCACCTCGCTGCGCCGTTTCGGTTCGCTCGGCGCGATCCGTCCCGCCGCCTTCTACCGGATCCGCGCGGCGCGCATCCTGCCCTGCCTGCTGTTGCTGCTGGCGATCATCGTGGTGCTCGGCGCGCTCGGGCTGCGCTCCTTCGTCAACAAGCCCGATACCGCGAGCATGCCGCTCGCCGTGCTGTCGGTGCTGACGTTCTGGCACAACCTGCTGATGGCGCGCGTCGGTTACTTCAACTACAGCATGAACATCCTCTGGTCGCTGTCGGTCGAGGAGGTGTTCTACCTGGCGTTTCCGCTGCTGTGCCTGCTGCTGAAACGGCGTCGCCTGATCCTGCCGCTGCTCGCGGTGCCGGTGCTGCTCGCGCCGGCCTGGCGCTACCTGCATGCGAACGACGAGATCGTCGCGCTCTATGGCTATCTCTCGTGCTTCGATGCGATCGCGATCGGCTGCGGCGTGGCGCTGCTGCCGGCGCGGCCGATCTCGCGCGAGGCGTTCCGTGCGCTCGCCTGGGGCGCCGGGCTCGCGATCGCGGCCACCTGGCTGGCCGGGCCGATCATGCGCAACGTGGTGTGGAGCGTGTCGGTGGTCGCGCTGGGCACCGGCGCGCTGTTGCACGGCATCGCGAACCGCGAGCCGGTTTCGCCGCCCGCCGTGTCACGTACCGGCCTGCGCCCGTTCATCGCTTTCTTCGGCGAACGCAGCTACGAGCTGTATCTGTTCCATATCGTCGTGCTGGGCCTGCTGCGCGAGTACCTGACGCGCGAGAACATCATCGCGGCCTGGAAGCCGGTCTGGCTGGTGCTCTATCTCGCCGTCGCGGCGGTGGTGGCGCATGTCGTCTACCGGCACATCTCGACGCCGCTGAATACCATCC
Organism: Burkholderia sp. Ax-1720; assembly: GCF_011753035.1. Taxonomy (NCBI): domain Bacteria; kingdom Pseudomonadati; phylum Pseudomonadota; class Betaproteobacteria; order Burkholderiales; family Burkholderiaceae; genus Burkholderia; species Burkholderia sp. Ax-1720. Next base: position 55,425 of record NZ_VWWK01000005.1, read on the forward strand.
TGCGCCAGGGCCGCAAGCGCGTCGCGACGCGCTGAACGGGCCGCCCGCCGCTTCGTCGCGCGCGTTCGCGCCGTGCCTCACACCGCGCCGGATACGCGCGTCGAATACACGGGCGTCAGGCCCTGGATCGGATCGCGCATCGCCGCGTCGAACGGGTTCATCTGCGGCCCGATGAGCTCGGCCTGCCGCTTGAGCAGCTGCACCACGGTCGGCAGGCGCTCCTCGGTGAGCCGCGTCGACAGCGTGCCCACGCTCAGCGCCGCCACCGCCACCTGGTTGCGATCGAGGATCGGCACCGCCACGCCGGCCATGTCCTCCAGCACGCCGCTGTTGCGCCCGGCGTAACCGAGCGCGCGCACGCGGTCGATCTCGGTGCGCAGGTAGACCTCGTCGAGCACGCCCTGGCCGCGCATGCGCGGCACGTTGAAACGGATGATCTCCTCGCGCTCGTCCTCGGGCTGGAAGGCCAGGATCGCCAGGCTGCCCTGGCCGACGCCCAGCGCCACGCGCCCGCCGATATTGCCGGTGAAGGAGCGGATCGGGAACGGCCCCTCGCAGATGTCGAGGCAGACCGCGTCGAAGCTGCTTTTCACCATCAGGAAGATGGTGTCGCCCAGGCTCGCGCACAGCCGCAGCAGCGCCGGGCGGCACAGCGTGCGCATGCCGTTGGGATTGCCCGCCTGGGCCGCCATCGCGAAGAAGGCCACGCTGAGCCGGTAGCGCTTGGTGCGCTCGTCCTGCTCGACCACCTGCTCGGCGATCAGCCCCTGCAGCAGCCGATGCACGGTCGCCTGGGTCAGCCCGACCGCCTTGGCCAGCATCGTCACGCGGCTGCCCTCGGCCTGGTTCTCGCCCAGCGCGCGGATCAGCGCGAAGGAGCGCTGCAGCACGCCGGGGCCGCAAGGGTTGTCGCCGGGCTGCTCGCCGGACATTCCGTTTTCCTGTTTTCTACCCGCCACTTTTCCTCTCGGTATTCCATTCAACGGAATCTTGGCCCGGCCGCGCCGGGACGCCCTCGACTCTACCGCGCCGCGCTCCGGCGCGCATCCCTCTGCACTATCAGGGAAGTCCCTGAATCCGGTGGGCGAAACGAGATCGACTCAATTGATGCCTGAGATTCTATTCAACGGAATAACTGAAAAATTAATGTCGCTCTCCGGAATTCCGCGTTGACGTCGAAAAATTTGGCCGGATAGAGTCGGCGCATCGGAAACAGGAAGGCCACAGCATGACGTTCCTCACGTTGACGGATGTTTCGAAATCCTTCGGTGACCTGCACGCCGTCACCGGCATCGACCTGTCGGTCGAGAAGGGCGAGTTCGTCTCGCTGCTCGGTCCCTCGGGCTGCGGCAAGACCACCACGCTGCAGATGATCGCGGGCTTCGTGGAGGCCACGCGCGGCAGCATCACGCTGGACGGCCGCGATATCACGCGCATGGCGCCCAACAAGCGCGGCCTGGGCATCGTGTTCCAGAGCTACGCGCTGTTCCCGCACATGAGCGTGGAGCAGAACGTCGGCTTCGGGCTGGAGATGCGCGGCGTGGGCAAGGCCGAGCGCGCCCGGCGCGTCGGCGAGGCGCTCTCGCTGGTGCGGCTCGACGCCTATGCGCAGCGCTTTCCTCGCGAGCTGTCGGGCGGCCAGCGTCAGCGCGTTGCGATCGCACGCGCGGTGGTGATCGCGCCGCCGGTGCTGCTGCTCGACGAGCCGATGTCGAACCTCGACGCCAAGCTGCGCGAGGAGATGCAGTTCGAGCTGCGCGAGATCCAGCGCAAGCTCGGCACCACCACCGTGATGGTCACGCACGACCAGGCCGAGGCGCTGTCGATCAGCGATCGCGTGGTGGTGATGGAGGCCGGCCGCATCACCCAGGTGGACACGCCGTATCGCGCCTACGAACATCCGGGCAGCAGCTTCGTCTCGCAGTTCATCGGCAAGACCAACCTGCTCGACGGCAAGGTGGTGACGCTCGAAGGCGGGCGCATCCAGGTCGATCTCGGCGCCCGGCTGCACGAGGCGGGCGCGGCCGGCCAGCTCGACATGCAGACGCTGCGCGCGGGCGACGCGGTCACGCTCTGCATCCGCCCCGAGAAGCTCACGCTCGGCGCGCCCGGCACCGGGCGCCTGGCCGGCCGCGTGACCAGCCGTTTCTTCCTCGGCAGCCAGTGGCTGTACCGGCTCGACAGCGAGGCCGGCGAGATGCTGGCCTGCTGCCAGAACGAGGGCAGCGAGCCGCTGGTGGAGGGCGCGCCGGTCGGGATCGACTGGCGCAGCGAGGCGATGCGCGTGATGCCGCGGGAGGCCGCCCGTGGATGAGGTCCTGAAAGCGGCGGGCGGCAAAGCCGGCGAAGAAGCGCGCGACACCGGCGGCGCGCCGCGGCCGGCTTCGCGCCCACGCTGGCGCGCCTGGCTGCCCTTGTGGCTGATGAGCGCGCCGGCCGCGCTGCTGTTCAGTGCGCTGGTGCTGGTGCCGCTGGCCATGACGCTGGCGCTGTCGTTCTATCGCTTCGATCCCTCGGTCGGCCCGATCGCCGCCTTCGACTCGCATTACTACCTCGAGGTGCTGAGCGAGTCGTACTTCCACACCATCTTCCTGCGCACCTTCGGCATCGCCGCGCTGACCACCCTGCTGTGCATCGTGATCGGCACGCCCGAGGCCTACATCCTCTCGCGCATGCGCGATCCGTGGCGCTCGTCCTTCCTGCTGGTGATCCTCGCGCCGCTGCTGGTCTCGGTGGTGGTGCGCGCCTTCGGCTGGAGCATGCTGCTCAACACCAACGGCCTGGTGAACCAGTTGTTCGGCCTGTTCGGGCTGGGCCCGTTCAAGCTCGAATACACCACCTTCGCCATCGTGATCGCGCTGGTCCACGTGATGCTGCCGTTCATGGTGATCCCCGTCTGGACCACCCTGCAGCGGCTCGATCCGCAGACCGAGAACGCCGCGCTGTCGCTGATGGCCTCGCCGGCCACGGTGCTGCGCCGCATCGTCCTGCCGCAACTGATGCCGGGCATCCTGTCGGGCAGCCTGATGGTGTTCGGCCTGTCGGCCAGCGCCTTCGCGATTCCGGGCCTGCTGGGCGGGCGCCGGCTCAAGGTGGCCGCCACCGCCGTCTATGACCAGTTCCTGAGTTCGATGAACTGGCCGCTCGGCGCCGCCATCGCGATCCTGCTGCTGGTCGCCAACCTGGTCGTGATGCTCACCTACTACCGCGTGCTCGAACGGCGCTACACGCGCAGCCTCGGCTGAGGCCGGCCTCAGCCGCCACTCGCTGCCATTCGCTGCCATTCGCCACGATCCCAGCCGCCCACGAACCTCCAGCCCGCCACCTCGTCATGCGCAAAAACGGCCCGCTCGCCCTCGCTTTCCACACGCTCGTGATCCTGTTCATGCTCGCGCCGCTGGCGATCGTGGTGCTGGTCGCGTTCACGCCCGACGAAACCCTCACGCTGCCCACGCACGGCGTGTCGCTGCGCTGGTTCCGCGCGATCCTCGACTATCCCGACTTCATCTCGGCCTTCGCCAACAGCCTGAAGCTGGCGGTGCTGTCGGCCAGCTTCTCGCTGGTGATCGCGCTGCCGGCGGGCCTGGCGATCGGCCGCGCGCGCTTTCCCGGCCGGGAGTTCCTCAACGCGCTGCTGCTCTCGCCGCTGGTGATCCCGGGCCTGGTGCTGGGCATCGCGCTGCTGCGCTTCTTCGCGCTGATCGGCGCGACCGGCTCGTTCGCCTGGCTGGTGGTGGCGCACATGATCATCGTCACGCCCTTCGTGATGCGCCTGGTGCTGGCCTCGGTGGCGGGGCTCGACCGCAGCGTCGAGCACGCCGCCGCCTCGCTCGGCGCGAGCGTGTGGACCACCTTCCGCCGCATCACGCTGCCGATGATCGTGCCCGGCATCACCGGCGGCTGGCTGCTGGCCTTCATCAACAGCTTCGACGAGCTGACCATGTCGATCTTCGTCACCTCGCCGCAGACCGTCACGCTGCCGGTGCGCATGTACATGTACGCCACCGAATCGATCGATCCGATGATGGCCTCGGTCTCGACCCTGGTGATCGCGATCACGGCCGGCGCGATGCTGATCCTCGATCGCGTCTACGGCCTGAACCGGATCCTGATCGGTCAGCACTGACGCGAGCCTTCGCCGCCCGTTCGTCGTCTTGTCCAACTTCATGCCCACCGCGCCTCGCGCCCGATTTCGATGACCCATCGTTTTCCGCTTTCCCCGCCGCAACTGATCCGCGTCGCCGAGACCCGGCGCGCCAGCCTGTCCTTCGTGCTCGACGGCGTCGCGGTCGAGGCGCTGGCCGGCGACACGCTGCTGACCGCGATCCTCACGCAGCAACGGCACCTGCGCGTCAGCGAGTTCGGCGACGGCCCGCGCGCGGGTTTCTGCCTGATCGGCGCCTGCCAGGATTGCTGGGTGCGCGACGAGGGCGGCGCGCGGCTGCGCGCCTGCTCGACGCTCGTGCGCGAGGGGATGCGGGTGGTGACGGGCAAGCCTTGCCAGGCCAGCGCGACGGCTTGCGGCACGAACGCGGGAGGCGGGCAATGAGCGAGACGAGCACGGCCGCCGTCGATGTCCAAGGGGACGAGGACGGCGCGCGCGTGGTGATCGTCGGCGCCGGGCCGGCGGGGATCCGCGCCGCGCAGACCTTGGTCGCAGCCGGGCTGCGGCCGATGGTGATCGACGAGAACGCGCGCTGGGGCGGCCAGATCTACCGGCAGCCGCCCGAAGGCGCCGGTTTCGTGCGCGAGAAATCGACCTTGTACGGCTTCGAGGCGGGCAAGGCCGATGCGCTGCACCGCTGCATGGCCGAGCTGCTGCCAGGGCTCGACTACCGGCCCGACACGCTGGTCTGGTCCTGCGAGCCGGGCGCGCTCGACGTGCTGCGCGCGGGGCGCGAGGCGCGCCTGCGCTGGAGCCACCTGATCATCGCCAGCGGCGCGACCGATCGCGTGATGCCGGTGCCGGGCTGGACCCGGCCCGGCGTCTACACGCTCGGCGGCGCCCAGGTCGCGCTGAAGGCGCAGGGCTGCGCGATCGGCCGGCGCACCGTGTTCGCGGGCACCGGGCCCTTGCTCTACCTGGTCGCCTATCAATACGCGCGGGCCGGCGCCGAGGTGGCCGCGGTGCTCGATACCAGCCCCTACGCGCGGCAGGTGGCGGCCACGCCCAAGCTGCTGCGGCAGCCGGGCACCTTCGCCAAGGGCCTCTATTACCTCGGCTGGCTGCGCTCGCACGGCGTGCGCGTCGAGCGCGGCGTGACGCTGGACGGCGTCGACGGCGGGCCGGCGGTGCAGGCGGTGCGCTGGCGCTCGGCCGACGGCGCCCAGCATCGGATCGATTGCGATGCGCTCGGCCTCGGTTTCGGCCTGCGCCCCGAAACGCAGCTGGCCGACCTGGCCGGCTGCCGCTTCCGCTTCGACACGCTGAACCGCTGCTGGCTGCCGGAGCGCGACGCGGCCGGGCGCAGTTCGGTGCCGGGCGTCTACCTGGCCGGCGACGGTGCCGGCATCGCCGGTGCCGATGCGGCCGAGCTGGCCGGCCGGCGCGCCGCGCTGGCGCTGCTGGAGGATCTCGGCCTGAAGGCCGGGCGCGACGACGCGGGCCCCGGCGCGGCCGCGATCGAGCAGCGCCTGGCGCGCATCGGCGTGTTCCGCGCCGGCATCGAACAGGCCTTCGCGCCGCCGCCGACCGAGGCGGCCCGGCACTGGCCCGACGACATGATCGTGTGTCGCTGCGAGGCGGTGACGGCGGGCCAGTTGCGCGGCTGCATCCGCTCCGGTATGGCGAGCGAGGTCAACCGCCTCAAGGCGCTGACGCGGATCGGCATGGGCCGCTGCCAGGGCCGCATGTGCGGCGAGGCCGCGATGGCGCTGCTGGCCGCGGAAACCGGGCGCGCCCTCGACCAGGTGGGCCGCCCGCGCGGGCAGGCGCCGATCAAGCCGATCCCGATCTCGCCGATGCTGTTCGAGGACGGCGTCAGCGTGCTCGAGGAGGAGGCCCATGATGAGTGAGATCCGGCATGTGACGGTGGCGATCGTCGGCGGCGGGCTGGTGGGGGCTTCGGCGGCGCTGGCGCTGGCGCGGCAGGGCGTGGACGTCGCCCTGTTCGAGCGGCGCTGGTGCGGCGCCCAGGCCAGCGGCGTGAACTACGGCGGCGTGCGCACCCACGGCCGGCCCGAGGTGCAACTGCCGCTGGCGATGCGCGCGCGGCGGATCTGGAACCGGCTGCCCCAGCTGATCGGCTGCGACGGCGAGTTCGTCGTGTCGGGGCACCTGCGGCTCGCGCGGCGCGACAGCGACATGGAGGTGCTCGAAGCCTGGGCGGCGATGGCGCGCGGCCACGGCGCCAGCTCGACGCTGATCTCCGGCGAGGCGTTCCGCCGCCGTTATCCCTGGCTCGGCGCGGCGGCGATCGGCGGCGCGCTGTGCGAGAGCGACGGCCATGCCAATCCGCGGCTGGTCTCGCCGGCCTTCGCGGCGGCCGCCCGGCGCGAGGGCGCGCAGGTGTTCGAGCAGACCGAGCTTAGCGAGATCGAGTACGACGGCCGGCGTTACCAGCTGCGCGCCGGCGAGCTTCGCTTCAGCGCCGACTGGCTGATCAACTCGGCCGGCGCCTGGGGCAATACGCTGGCCGGCCGCTTCGGCGAGGCGGTGCCGCTGCGCTCGATCTACCCGAACATGTGGGTCACCGAACCCTTGCCGCCCTTCATCGAGCACAACCTCGGGGTGGTCGGCGGCGGCATCTATGCGCGGCAGGTGGCGCGCGGCAACTGCGTGATCGGCGGCGGGCGCGGCCATGGCGACGGCGAATACGCCCAGCCCTCGACCGAAACCACGCGCGCGGTGATGCGCGATGCCTGCGCGCTGCTGCCGGCGCTGCGCGAGGCGCTGCTGATCCGCACCTGGAGCGGTGTGGAGGGCGAGACGCCCGACAACCATCCCGTGATCGGGCCGAGCGGGACCACGCCGCAACTGCTGCACGCCTTCGGCTTCTCGGGCGGCGGTTTCCTGCTCGCGCCGGGCGTGGGCGAGGTGCTGGCCGACCTGGTGCTGCGCGGCGAGACCGAGACGCCGATCGAGGCGTTCTCGATCGCGCGCTTCGCCGCCGCGCAGGCCGGATCCACGCAAGCGGTCGCGTCGCCGAGTTCCGGCGGCTCGCTTGCTTCGTCGGGTTCGCCTGATTCCGCCGCCGCCTCATCGGCGCGGGCTTCCGCCTGAGCACGGCCTCGCATCGATATCGATTCCCATCCCCAGTCCAATACCCCGGAAAGCCACAAGGAAGATCCACGATGAAACTGTCACGCACCCTCGTTTCGCTCGCGGCGCTGTTCGCCGTCGGCCTTGCCTCGCCCGCCTGGTCGCAGACCAAGACCATTTATATCGGCATGAACGGCGGGCCGATGGAGAAGGCCTACACCAGCCAGGTGCTGCCCGATTTCGAGAAGGCCAACAACGTGCACGTGGTGGTGGTGCCGGGCACCTCGTCGGACGTGCTGGCCAAGCTGCTGGCCAATCGCAGCAACCCGCAGATGCACGTGGTGTTCCTCGACGACGGCGTGATGGCGCGCGCGGTGAGCCTGGGCGTGTGCGAGAAGCTCGACGACGCGCCGGTGCTCAAGGAGCTCTATCCGTTCGCGCGCATGAAGGGCGATGTCGGCGCGGGCGTGCAGCTCGGCATGACGGGGATCGGCTACAACACCAAGCTGTTCGCCGCCAAGGGCTGGGCGCCGCCGACTTCCTGGATGGATTTCGCCGATCCGAAATACAAGGGCAAGGTGGTGTTCCAGTCGGCCTCGAGCAGCACCTTCGGCCTGCACGGCTTCCTGGCGATCAACCGCATCCTCGGCGGCAGCGAGACCAATGTCGAGCCCGGCTTCACGAAGTGGGCCAGCACGGTGGGACCGAACGTGGTCGAGTACATCCCGAACTCGGCCAAGCTCTCGGAGATGGTGCAGACCGGCGAGGCGGCGATCTTCCCGCTCACGCCCACCGCCGTGGGTGACCTGAAGGACAAGGGGCTGCCGGTGGCCTATGCCTCGCCCAAGGAGGGCGCGGTGCTGCTGCTGGTGGACGTCTGCGTGGTGAAGAACAATCCCGATCCGCAACTGGCGCAGAAGCTCGCGCAGTTCCTGCTGTCGGCGCCGGCGCAGACCAAGGCCGCGGTGGCCGGCAAGCAGATCCCGACCAACCGCCAGGCGACCATGCCCGCCGACATGCAGAAGAACCTCGGCGACCTGGACCAGCTCGTGAAGAAGGTCACGGTGGTGGATTGGGATGCGATCAACGCGCGTCGCGCGCAATGGGATTCGCGCTGGAACCGGCAGATCGAGCAGTGAAGCACGGCGAGCCGGCGCGTGTCGCCGCCGGCTCGCTCGGCCAGGCTCAGGCGCCGAGGTTCGGCGCCACCAGGAATTTCTCGCCGGTCGCGCGCCGGGTGTAGCGCCGGATCGTCTCGGGCTCGACCAGTTGCGCCAGCGTGATCCGCTCGCCGTAGCGGCTGGCGAAGGTGGTCTCCAGCTCGGCGACGATCCGTTCGCGCATGCGCGCCGCCGTGGCCTCGCCGAACTGGCGCAGGCGCCAGGTCAGCAGCCAGCCGCCCACGCCCCAGGCCAGGCCCGAGCGCCGGGTCAGAATCGTCGGGCTCGGATCGAGCGTACCGTAGAGATAGACCTGGCGATGCGTCGACGAGCCGTAGCGGTCGTAGCGCGTCATGCGGCGCGTGGTGACCACGCCCATCGCCGTGAGCAGGCGCTCGGCCATGTCGCCGCCGCCGATCGCGTCGAACGCCAGCGTCGCGCCGGTGGCCTCGATCGCCTCGACCAGCGCCGCGTCGAAATCGGCGGCGCTGCTGTCCAGCACGTATTGCGCGCCGAGTTCGCGCAGCAGGGCCACCTGCGAGGCGTTGCGCACCACGTTGACCAGCGGCACGCCGTCGGCCGCGCAGATCTTCACCAGCATCTGGCCGAGATTCGAGGCGGCCGCCGTGTGGATCAGCGCGGTGTGGCCTTCCACGCGCATCGTCTCCAGCATCGACAGCGCCGTCATCGGATTGATCAGCGCCGAGGCGCCCGCTTCGGGCGCTGTGCCTTCGGGCAGCACCAGCACCTCGGCGGCGCTCACCGCGCGGTATTGCGCGTAGGCGCCGAGCGGGCTGCGCAGCGCCACCGCGCGGCCGAGCAGGTGGCGCGCCTGGTTGCCCGCGGCCACCACGATGCCGGCGCCTTCGTTGCCGAGGCTGAGCGGCAGGTCGTGGCGCGCCGCCGCCGAGGCCAGCAGTTCGGCCGGCACGTCGGCGGTGGTGACGGGCGGCTGCGCGGCGGCGTCGCGGGCCAGGGTGGCGATATCGGCCGGCCCGAGCAGGCCGAGGATGTCGGAGGGATTGACGGGCGCGGCCTCGATGCGCACCAGGATTTCGTCGTCGGCCGGCGCCGGCACGGGCGCCGTTTCGAGCCAGAGGCGCAACTGGCCCTGCGAGGTGATCAGCGAGCGGAGTTCGAGTGCGGAGGTCGGTACCTGGGTCATGTCGGCGTGTATCCATGGGCAGCATCGGATCCGCCAGTGTCCGCGTTCGATCCGCAAAGAACAACGGGGAAAATGCCGTCGATCGATCTGGAAATCCGATCGATCGGCGCATCGATGCGCGACGTCCGTCGCGGCGTCAATCGCGCGGTTTCGGCAGCGTGCAGTAGGTGCGCGCCAGGCGCAGCAGTAGCGCGTTGAGCTCGCCGATCAGCGGGCGGTGGTCGTCGCGGCGCCAGACCAGGGCCGAGGCGATCGGCGGCAGGTCGATCTCGGCGAAGCTGATGCCGGGCGTGGCGTAATAGCAGGCGGCCCGGCGCGTCAGCATCATCAGGCCCTGGTGCGCGGCGACCGCGGCCATCGCCTCGCGCAGCGTGCGGATCACCGGGCCGTCGCCGATCGGCGCGCCTTGCGGCGTGAAGCGCGGCAGGTGGAAATCGAGCCATTCCTCGCTGGCCACGCCGGGCACCATCCGCACCAGCGGTTCGCCGGCCAGCGCCTCGCCCGACACGCGCTCGCGCCGGGCCAGCGGATGATCGTTCGGCACGCACAGCATGCGGCGATCCTCCATCAGCACCGGGCCGTGCATCAGGCCCGGCGCGCCGAGCGGCAGCCGGCAGATCGCCACGTCCACCTCGCCGCGTACCACGGCCAGGAAATGATCGAGGAAGGACAGCTCGACGAATTCGAGCTCGATGCCGGGAAAGCAGCCGCCGAATTCGGCGACCAGCGGGCGGTGCAGCTCGTAGAGGCCGCCGCCCAGGAAGCCGAAGCGCAGCTTGCGCGCCTCGCCGGCCGCCGTGCGCCGGCAATCGGCGAGGGTGGTCTTGAGCGACATGTAGGCGGCCTCGGCGCCCTCGCGCAATGCCTGGCCGAGCGGCGTGAGCGCCACGCGGCGGCTGGTGCGATCGAACAGCGGCGCGCCGACGGTTTTTTCCAGCGCGCGGATCGATTCCGATACCGACGACTGGCCCACGTGCAGGCGCTCGGCCGCGCGGCCGAAATGCAGCTCCTGGGCGAGCACGAAGAAGCATTCGAGATGACGGAAATCCATGCGGGCCTCGGACGGTGAAGGGCACGACCGGGGCGCGACCGGGCGCGATGGCCGTGCCTCGATCGATCGACGATGCCGATGGATTCTACGGAAATCCGGGGCCGCTTGCCGGCCGTGCCCGCGCGCCGGATGAATCGGTGCGCAGCCTGTACGCGCGACGAGGAATTGCGGCCGATCGATGATGGGCAAGGCGGGCGCGATGCTCGACCATCTCCTGAGCGAGCCGGCCATGTCGACCGGCTCCGCCAGCACACAGGAGAAATGCCCATGTCATCCCAGCAGACCCCGATCGATTCCGGCTTCGATGCGAACCACGCCGCGCGCGAGGTGATCGCCGGCATCGACCTGAGCGGCAGCACCGCGATCGTGACGGGCGGCCATTCGGGCATCGGCCTGGAGACCACGCGCGCGCTGGCCGGCGCCGGCGCCACGGTGATCGTGCCGGCCCGCGATCCGGCCAAGGCGCGCGAGGTGTTGCACGACGTGCCGCGCACCGAGGTGGCCCGGCTCGACCTGCTCGATCCGGCCTCGATCGACGCCTTCGCCGCGCAATTCCTGGCCAGCGATCGCGCGCTGCATCGCCTGGTCAACAACGCCGGCATCATGGCCACGCCCTTGCAGCGCGACGCGCGCGGCTACGAAGGCCAGCTCGCGGCGAACCATCTCGGCCCGTTCCAGCTGACCGCGCGTCTGTGGCCGGCGCTTGCGCGCTCGGGCAAGGCGCGGGTCGTCAACCTGTCCTCGGGCGCGCATCGCCGCGCGCGCTTCGATTTCGACGATCCGAACTTCGAGCGGCGCGACTACGACAAGTGGATCGCCTACGGCCAATCGAAGACGGCCAACGTGCTGTTTACGGTCGAACTCGACCGGCTGGCCAGGGCGCATGGCGTGCGCGCCTTCGCCGTGCATCCGGGGCGGATCGAGACCAACCTGCAGCGCTCGCTGACGATCGAGGAGTTGCAGCGCGCGGGCTTTCGCGACGAACACGGGCAGATCCCCGCATCGCAGCGCGCCCTGTACAAGACGCCGGAGCAGGGCGCCTCGACCACCGTCTGGTGCGCGACCAGCCCGGCGCTCGACGGCATCGGCGGCGTGTATTGCGAGAACAACGAGGTGGCGCGGGCGGTGCCGGCCGATCACCAGCCGCTCGACGGGGTGCTGCCCTGGGCGATCGACGAGGCCGAGGCGGGCAGGCTGTGGACGCTGAGCGAGCGGATGACGGGCCTGAGGTTCGCGATCTGAGGCTCGCGACGGGCAGCAAGCCTGCAGGGAGAGGATGTGCGGGCAGCCGCGCCGCCCCTTCCAGGACGGCGCGGCTGCCGCGAGCGAGCCTCAGTGGCCGGCCGCGGCTGCCGCCGCCACCGCCACCGCATCGGCGCCGGCGGGGATCCGCATCGGCGCGGCCGGATCGGTCACCGCCCGCCAGACCGCCTCGGCCACGTCGCTCGACTGCGTGGTCGGCGTGCTGGTGTCGCGCACCGAGGCGAACACGCGATCGCGAAACGCGGCATACGGCGCCGGCACGTCGTCGCCCATCAGGCGGCGCGCGTTGTCGCCGAAGCGCGTGGTGGGCGCGCGCCCGGGCAGTACCAGGCGCACGCGCACCTCGAAGGGCGCCAGCTCCAGCGCCAGCGATTCGGTGAAGGCGTTCACGGCCGCCTTGCTGCCTGTATAAACGGCCAGCAGCGGCAGGGGGCGCACGGTCACGCTCGAGGTGACATTGACGATCACGCCGGCGCGCCGCTCGCGAAACTGCGGCAGCACCGCCTGCGTCATCGCGATGGTGCCGAGCACATTGGTCTCGAACACCTCGCGCACGCTGGCCGGATCGGTGCCTTCGAGCGGCGCGAGCAGGCCCACGCCGGCATTGTTGACGAGCGCGTCGATCGGGCCGGCCGCCGCGAGGCAGCGCGCGATGCTGTCCGCGTCGGTGATGTCGAGCGGCAGCACGCGCAGCCGCTCGGAGGCGGGCAGCAGGTCCTCGCGCGGGGTGCGCATGGTGGCCACCACGCGCCAGCCCTGCGCGAGGAAATGGCGCGCGATGTCGAGGCCGAAGCCCGACGAGCAGCCGGTGACGAGAACGGTGGAAGCTTGGGACATCGTGAACTCCAGTGGGTTGGGATGCCCTCCACGATAGGCGTCAATTCGCGGACGAACTATACTTCCGAATCCATGAATTTGTAGAGATCGTCCGGAATGTCTGTCGACCCGCTCGCCGAAGTCGTGTCCTTGCTGCAGCCTCGCGCGGCCTTCTCCAAGCAGGTGATCGCCTCGGCGCCCTGGGCGGTGCGCCGCGCCGAGACGGGGCGCCCGGTGTATTTCGTGGTGCTGGAAGGGCGCTGCCGGTTGCGCGTGGACGGCCCCGGCCAGGACGAGACGATCACGCTGGAGGAAGGCGATTTCGCCATGATTCCCGCCGCGCGCGGTTTCGCCACCTCGAGCCTCGATCGCGAGCCGCCGCGCGAGGGCGAGCCCATCACCACGCCGATCGTGCCGATGCCGGGCGGCGCGCGCGTGGGCGATCCGGACGGCGCGGTGGATGTGCGGATGCTGGTGGGCGTGTGCCTGTTCGGCTCGCCCGACGCGGCGCTGCTGGTGTCCCTGCTGCCGCGATGGATCTGCGTGCGCGGCGAGCGCCGGCTCTCGACCCTGGTGCAGATGATCGGCGACGAGTCGCGCGCCGAGCGGCCCGCGCGCGAGATCGTGCTGGAGCGGCTGCTGGAGGTGCTGCTGATCGAGGCGCTGCGCTCGACCTCGGGCACGGCCGCCTCGCCGGGGCTGGTGCGCGGGCTCGGCGATCCGAAGCTGGCCGCCGCGCTGCGGCGCCTGCACGAGCGGCCGGCCTCGCGCTGGAGCGTGGCCGAGCTGGCGCGCGAGGCGGCCATGTCGCGTTCGGCCTTCTTCGAGCGCTTCAGCCGCGAGATCGGCATGGCGCCGATGGAATACCTGCAGGCCTGGCGCATGGCGCTGGCCAAGCAGTGGTTGCGGCAGGGGGAACTGTCGATGGCCGAGATCGCCGAGCGTAGCGGTTATGGCTCGGTCAGCGCGTTCGGGGCGGCCTTCACGCGGCTGGCCGGGATGTCGCCGGGGCGGTATGCGCGCGGGGAGGTGGAGGAGGCGGGCCCGGCGTGAATGACGCTCAAGCAGCCCGCGCCCCCTCCTGCCCGCGTCGCGCGCTGCGATAACGCCCCGGGCTTTCCCCCGTGCTGCGCTTGAACGCGATGCTGAAGGCCGTATCCGACAGATAACCGACGCGCTCGGCGATCCGCGCGAGCGGTTCGTCGGTGTCGGCCAGCGCCGTCATCGCCAGCGACATCCGCCAGGCCTGCAGGTATTCGAGCGGCGCGCTGCCCACGCGCTGGCGGAACCGTTGCGCGAAGGCGGTGCGCGACATGCCCACCTCGCCGGCCAGCGTGTCGACGGTCCAGCGCTCGCCGGGCGCCGCGTGCATGCGCGACAGCGCGCGGCCGATGCGCGCGTCGGCCAGCGCGCCGAGCCAGCCGGCCGGCGCCTCGCTGGTGGCCAGGTAGGTGCGCAGCGCGTGCACCAGCACCAGGGTGGCCAGGCTGCCCTTGGCGACATCCGAGCCCGGCATCTCTCCCTCCGTTTCGGCGCGCATCAGCGCGAGCACGTGGCCGAGCGCGTGCGAGGCCACGTCGGCCGCGCGCAGATGGATCAGCGGCGGCAGGTGCGCGAGCAGCAGCGCCGACAGTTCGTTCTCGAAGGTGAAACGCCCGCTCGCGAGGCTGACCAGCGGCAGCTCGCCCGGGCCTTGCCAGCGCACCACGCCATCGGGGCCGCGCGCGGCGCGATAGTGGAGCGGGCCGTCGAGGGTCTCGCGGCTCGGGTCGCTGGCCGCGCAGAAGCTCGCGCCGTCGGTCAGCAGGTAGAAATCGCCTTCCTCCATGCGGTAGCGCCGCGTCTCGCCGACCATCCACAGATGAAGGCTGCCCTGCAGCACCGAGCCGAATTTCACGTGCTGGTAAGCAGGGAAATGAAAGGCCCAGGCGCCGCGTCCCTCGAAACGCGAGGACAGCGCACTGGAGACGCGCAGCATCGACAGCACTTCCGACAAGGCATCCATGAATGTACGAATGAATAGGAATATCGACCGGGGGATTATACAAACAACCGATTGAGGCGGGGATCATGGTGGCTGTCCATTCAGTCATCAAAAGGAGAAACCCATGAAAGCCTGGCAACTCGATCGCCTCGGCGGCGCCCTCACGCTCGTCGATCGTCCCGTGCCCGAGGCGCGGCCCGGCAGCGTGGTGGTGCGCATGCAGTGTTCGGTGCTGATGTCCTACATGCGTGATTACGTCGAGGGCAGGCTGCCCGTCTATCGGGCGCCGGCGCGGCCCTTCGTGCCGGGCGGCAACGGCGTCGGCACGATCCACGCGGTGGGCGCCGGGGTTTGGCATCTGCAGGCTGGGCAGCGCGTGGTGATCTCGCCGCATCTGGTCGCGCCGGAGAACGTCGTCGATCCGGCGCAGATGCTGCTCGGTGTCACGACCGTGAACGACGCGGGCCTGCGCATGCAGCAGGACTGGCCAGACGGCACGCTGGCCGAATACGCGCTGCTGCCCGCATCGGCCGTGACGCCGGCCGATGCAGTGCCGGATCTGGACGCCCGCGCGCTCGCCACCAGCATGCGTTACACGGTGCCTTACGGCGGCCTGCTCAAGGGCCGGCTCGCGGCCGGCGAAACGGTGCTGATATCGGGTGCGACTGGCGCTTACGGATCGGCCGCGGTGCGGCTCGCGCTGGCGATGGGCGCGGCGCGCGTGATCGCCTTCGGTCGCGACGCGAGCAAGCTGCAGCACCTCGCGCGGGAAGCCGGTGCTCGCGTGACGCCGGTCGCCGCCACCGGCGAGATGGCGGGCGACGTGGCCGCCTTGCGCGCCGCCGCGCAGGGCGCCGGCATCCAGCTCGGCTTCGACATGGTCGGCAATGCGCGCGATCCGAACCTGACGCTGGCCAGCCTGCGCAGCCTGGCCTTTGGCGGCCGCCTGGTGCTGATGGGCACCATGGCGGTGCCGCTGCCCCTGCCGTACACGGAGGTGATGATGAACGGCTGGGAGATCCTCGGCCAGTTCATGTATCCGCGCGATGCCTATCGGCGCTTGCTGACGCTGATCGGCTCGGGGCTGCTGCCGTCCGACGCGATCCGCGCGATCGATTTTCCGCTGGCCCAGTTGCCGGCGGCGATCGATGCGGCGGCCGGCGCGACGGCGTCCGAATGCATCGTGATCGACCATCAGGCCTGAGTTTCGAGGTGGGCGAGGGCTGTCCCGGGGTTTTCCCGGGGCACCGAATGAATATCGAATCATTCGAATGATTCGATTGACGTTCGCATGCGAGTCTCCTAGACTGGCCTCATCGCACGACAGGTTCGCGCGCCATCCACCCAGAGGAGACATCGATGCCGAATTTCATCAAGCACATCGCGTTCAAGGTCGAGGACGTCGAGCGCGAACGCGCCTTCTACGAGAACGTGTTTGGCTACAAGCACGTCAACACGGTGCGTCGCAAGGGCAAGAACGGCGACCACCTTTCGTATCACATGACCGACGGCTACATGGACCTGACCCTGATCCATTACGAATCGTCGAACTCGGACGAGGCGGACTTCGCCGGCCCGGCGCCCTGCATCCACCACATCGGCATGGAAGTGGAGGACCTCGAGGCCTTCATCGAGCAGATCAAGGCCAATGGCGGCGAGATCCTCACCGCGCCGGGGCACCTGCCCGTCAAGTTCCGCTCGCCCAACGGGCCGGTGGCCGAAGTGGTGCCGATGAAGCGCTGGGAGAAGGAAACGCTCGCGGCCGGCGTGCACGGCGAAGTGCTCGAGTAAGCAGCGTTTTTTCGCCTGCCTTGCCGCCGTTGCATCATCATGGGCGGCAGCAGGCAGGCGAGCAGGTCCAGGTCGTCCGGCAGCGAAGCAAGGGCGACATGCGCAGCACGACAGGCCCGCGAGGCAAGGCCCGAGGTCGACGAGGCGAACACGGAGCACTCGGCGGCGAGGCGCCAGGCGCGGGTACAGGCAGTCCAACGACGCGCCTTCCAGAAACGGCGCGCATGGAGACAGACGATGGCTTCCTCTCGCCCCACGAGACGGTTGAGCGCCACCCATGGCGTCTTGATCGTGCTGTGCATCATGTCCTTCCTGATGTACGTGGACCGCACCAATATTTCCACCGCCGCGCTCGCGATCCGGCGCGACCTGGTCCTCAGCAATACCCAGCTCGGGCTGGTGTTTTCCGCGTTCGCGATCACCTACGCGCTGGCGATGATTCCCGGCGGCTTCATCGGCGACCGGCTCGGCGCGCGCAAGATGCTGGCGATCTGCGGCGTGCTGTGGGGGCTCGGTACCTTGCTGACCGGCCTCGCCGGCGGCTTCACGACGCTGCTGCTGGCGCGCTTCGTGGTGGGCCTCGGCGAGAGCCCGATCGTGCCGGCCTCGGCGCGCGCGCTCACCGGCTGGATGAAGCCCGATCAACGCGGCTTCGCGCAG
The DNA here is from genome assembly GCF_011753035.1 of Burkholderia sp. Ax-1720. NCBI lineage: Bacteria > Pseudomonadati > Pseudomonadota > Betaproteobacteria > Burkholderiales > Burkholderiaceae > Burkholderia > Burkholderia sp. Ax-1720. The sequence goes on from NZ_VWWK01000005.1 coordinate 72,516, forward strand.
GGCGTCACGCATGCCTGCGCGCGCCTGGGCAACGCCTCGACGCCGATCCTGGTGGCGGGCCTGATCGCCGCCTTCTCGTGGCATGCCGCCTTCGTGATACTCGGCCTGGCCAGCCTGGCCTGGGTGGTGCTGTGGGTCTGGTACTACCGCGACAACCCCGCCGACCATCCCGCGATCAGCGCCGAGGAACTCGCGCGCCTGCCCGCGAAGCTCGGCAAGACACGCGTGCCGATGCGCTGGTCGCCGCTGCTGCGCGCGCTGTGGCCGGCCACGGTGGTGAGCTTCTGCCATGGCTGGATCCTTTGGTTCTTCCTGAACTGGATGCCCTCGTTCTTCGCGCAGGCCTATCACCTGAACATCCGCCACTCGGCGATCTTCAGCTCGGGCATCTTCCTGAGCGGGGTGGTGGGCACCACGCTGGGCGGCTCGCTGAGCGACCTGCTGCTCAAGCGCACCGGCAATATCCGGCGCTCGCGGCAGATCATGATCACGATCGGCTTTCTCGCGCCGATCGTCTTCTTCATCCCGATGTTCCTGCATCCCTCGGCCACCATGGCCGGCTTCTCGCTGGCCGCGGCGCTGTTCCTGTCGGAACTGGTGACGGCGCCCCTGTGGGCGGTGGCGATGGATCTCGCGCCGAATCACGCGGCGACCTCCAGCAGCATCATGAATACCGGCCTGGGGCTGGCCGCCTCGGTGTCGCCGCCGCTGGTCGGCTGGCTGGTCGACGCGCTGCACTCCTGGGAGCCGGTGTTCGCGCTGTCGATCTTCTTCCTGGTGCTCGGGCCGATCGCCGCGAACTGGATTCGTCCCGATCGTCCCTATCTCGGCGAGCGTGGCAGCCGGGACAGCGCGCAGCAGCCGGCCGGGCTCGCGCCGCAGCTCGATGCATCCTGAGCGGCGAGGTGTGATGCAGCGGGGAGGGTAGGCAAGGGTGGCCCGTCATCGAACGGGCCATCGCCTCGATAAAGGAAAACGCGCCGCGGTCGGAGGACGGCGGCGCGTTTGGTGTTTACTGGCGGAAGGCCGAGAGACTGTCGAACCCGGCGTAGGTGAAGGCGGCCTCGCACCAGGCGCGCGCGAACTCGGCGCGCTCGGTTTCCCAGCCGCCGTAGCGCAGGTTGTCGAGGAACTTGGCGCCCAGCTCGTCCTTCGAGAGCGGTTCGCGGGCGCCGCCGCGCATGTGCGGCTGGCGAATCTCGTGCACGCTGCCGTCGGCCAGCACGGCGCGCAGATGCCCCGTGAAGTTCTTCGGATACTCGTTCTCGGGATCGATCCGGTAGCGGATCTTCCCGGCCAGCTCGAGCACGGCGGCATCACGAATGCGCGCTTCGGTGAACTGCTCGAAGCCGGCCTTGCGGTCGAAGAAGCCTACCGCCATGCAGAACGGCGTGCTGAATTTCGCGGCATAGGCGGTGGGCGGGCGATGCTTCACCGCCAGTTCCTCCCACAGCCGATGGACCGTGCCTTCACCGACATCGCAGACGATTTCGCGGATCTGCGCGGCCTGCACGCCGCGCTCGGCCAGCGCGATCGCGCAGTCGATATAGGGTTGCGTCATGGTCCCGCAGGCATAGGGCTTGAAGGCGATCGTCTCCATGATCCAGCGTTCGCCGAGCTGGTCGAGCACCGGCACGAAATCGGGCGTGCGCGAGGGCGCGAAGGCCTTGAAGAAGCCGTGCGTGCCTTCCAGCACCGTGCGCGGGCCGTCGAAGCCGGCGCGCGCCATCAAGGCCGCGCGAATCCCCGATTGCGCCGCCCAGCCTGCGTGCATGCGCTTGGTGGAGGTGCCTTCCGCGAGATATTCGATGATCCCCGAAGCCATGCTGCCGGCGATGCCGAGCGCCGAGGTGGCGGCCCGCGCGTCGAGCCGCAGTGCGGCTGCCACGCCGGCGGCTGCAGCCAGCGCGCCGATCACGGCGGTGGGATGAAAACCCGCCGAGTGGATCGCGCGCGGCGCGACCAGCGAGAGCCGGCACATCAGCTCCGCGCCGACCGCGATGCCGCGCAGCAGGGCGTCGCCGTCCAGCCCCTCGCGCTCGCAGGCGGCGAGCACGGCGGGCACCACCACGGCGCCCGAATGAACCGGGCCGCCTTCGAAGGTGTCGTCGTAATCCTCGCCATGCGCCGCGGTGCCGTTGACGAGCGCGGCATCGAAGGCGCTCAGGCCGCCCGCGTGGCCGAGCGCCGTGCAGGCGCCCGCGCGATCGGTGGCGGCCAGCGTCGCGCCGATATACGGCTCGCCACGCCCGGCGATGCACAGGCCCACCACGTCGAGCAGCAGCAGCCGGGACGTTTCCACGGCGTTCGGGGGCAGGCGGGCGGCATCGATCGAGGCGATCCACGCACCGAGTTGATCAGCAATGCTTATTTTTACTTCCGGATGACTCGTGTTCATCGGGTGTTTCGCTCCAGTCAGGACTTGCGGAAAGATCGGTGATGCGTGATGCGTCATGTGCGGGGCACCTCGCCTGACCGAAGGCAGGCGCCCCGCGCGAGGCCTAGCGCGGCTGCCCGCTGCCGGCCGGGGTGCTGTTGAGCAGGTCGGCGCCGGGCTGGGCCGCGTCGCCGGCCGCGCCCGCGCAGTTCGCGCGCCGATAACCGGCCTCGACGTGCTCGCGCATGGTGCGCGCGACCGCGTCGGGATCGCGCGAGGCGAGGGCTTCGAGAATCTTGCGGTGTTCGTCGTGCGAGGCCTGCGAGCTGCCGGTCAGCGAAAAACCGCGTCGGCGCAGCAGGTGCATGCGATTGATGACCTGGCGGTAGAGCGCGAGCATGGTGGCATTGCCGGCCAGCTCCACCAGGCGATCGTGGAAGGCGATGTTCAGCGAGAAGTAATCGTTCAGCTCGCCTTCCTTCGAGCTGGCCTCGAGCCGGTCGAGCATGCCGCGCAGTTCCGCGAGCTCTCCATCGGTGATGACGGGAGCGAGGCGACGGCCCGCCATTTCGTCCAGGCCCGCGCGTACCTCGTACAACTCGGCCGCCTCGGTATCGGAGATCTCGCGGATATACACGCCGCGATTCTTCTCCAGCCAGACCAGCCCGGCTTCCTCCAGGGCGCGGAACGCCTCGCGCACCGGGCTGCGGCTGATCCTCAGATGTTCGGCGAGATCCATCTCGTTGAGCTTCATCCCCGCCTGCAGCTCGCCGGTCCTGATGCGGCGCAGGATTTCGTCCTGCACGAGGCCCGACAAGGTGACGGAGCGGAGGAGTTCAAGCGAATTGGCGGCGCGTTGCATGACGGACGGACCCGAGGAGGAAAGAGAACGGGAAGAAATTTTACAGGAAAGCTTGCGCATTGAAGATTGTCGACAATATACTTCCGGCAACGCGGAAACTCAAGACATTCGGAGCGGCACACAGTCAGCCGATCGTGCGCCCCTCAAGATTGTCGACAATATGCGTAATGCAAAAAAGGCGATGGAGCGCGCTAGCGACCGTCAGCCTCCATGAGACGAAAGGCGCGGCATCCCGCCAGGCAACAGGGCATGCGGCGTTCGAGCAGACAGGAGACGGAATGCTCGCCAGTGCAGAAGACCGGTCCGCCGCCCAGGCGGTCCATGCTGCGCGCCCGTATCGCGTGTTCTTCGCGACCTGGGCGGGGTGGACCCTCGATGGTTTCGACAACGCGATCTATATCTACGTGATCGTCGCGGCCCTGACGGACCTGCTGCCCGCCAGCGGCTATCCCGCGGATCACGCGCACATCGCGCGCTTCGGCGGCCTGATGTTCAGCCTGTTCATGCTCGGCTGGGCCTGCTCGATGCTGTGGGGCTGGTGCGCCGACCGCTTCGGCCGGGTGCCCGCCATGTGCGCGACCATTCTCATCTACTCGATCTTCACCGGCGCTTGCGGCCTGGCGCCGGGCATCGTGTCGTTCGCGGCGTTCCGCTTCCTTACCGGCTTCGGCATCGGCGGCGAGTGGGCGGCGGGCGCGCCGCTGCTGCAGGAGTCGGTGCCCGAGCACCTGCGCGAACGCCTGTCGGGCTGGCTGCATACCGGCACGCCGATCGGCTTCCTGCTGGCCTCCCTCACCGCGCTGTTCGTGCTGCCGCATTTCGGCTGGCGCGCGCTGTTCCTGATCGGCGCGGCGCCCGCGCTGCTCACCGTGTGGCTGCGCGCCGGCGTGCCCGAATCGCCGCGCTGGCGCGAGCAGCGGGACAGCGGCGCGCCGCTGGCGCCGTGGCGCGAGCTGTTCGGCAAGGGGCGCGCGCGCACCACCTGGTGCGCCGCGCTGATGATGACCTGCCTGATCTTCGGGCTCTGGTCCTCGACCTTCTGGATTCCCACCCTGGTGTCGACCTGGCAGGCCGCGCAGGGCGAGTCGGCGCAGGCGGCGCAGCATCTCGGCTCGCTGAGCGGCTTGATCATGAGCGTCGGCACGCTGGCCGGCTGCGCCGGCATGCCGTGGATCGTGCGCGTCTTCGCCACGCGCCGCCGCGCGGCCGCGTTCTTCTTCACCGGCGCCGCGGTGTGCAACATGCTCGCCTACGGCCTGCTGGTCATGACGCTGAAGAGCCTGGCGCTCTTCATGTGCATGCTGCCCTTGCTCGGCTTCTTCACCAGCGGGGTGTTCTCCCTCTACACGATCTGGCTGCCGGAAATGTTCCCGACCATGCTGCGCGCGCTCGGCTCCGGTTTCGCCTTCAGTTTCGGACGCATCGTCGGCGCGGTCGGCCCGGTGCTGGTCGGCGCGCTGGCGGCGGCGTTCAGGTCGTATCCGCTGGCCATCACGCTGGTCTCGGCGATCTACCTGGTGGGCCTGCCGCTGGTGTTCCTCGCCCCGGAAACGGCGGGCCGGCGCCTGCGGACCTGATCCGGCGCTGCCGCGCCGAGCCTGGCCACAGGCAGGCACGCGGCACGTCCACGATCCAGCAATTCCCCCACGACGGGCCGGCTGACGACCCGCGCATCACGGAGACAGACATGCAGTGTGGCATTGGAAGGAACCGGGCACGATGAAGACGACCATTTTCAGGGGCGCGACAGGCCGCGTCTTCATGCTGCTCTGCCTGATGTATTTCATCGAGTACATCGACCGGGTGAACCTGTCGGTGGCCGCGCCGCTGCTCAAGCAGAACCTGCACCTGAGCAACACGGAGCTGGGCGTGGCGCTGTCGGCCTTCGGCTATTGCTACGCCACCTTCCAGATCATCAACGGCTACCTGGGCGACCGCATCGGGCCGCGCCGCATGCTGGCGATCTCGGGGCTGCTCTGGGCGATCGGCACCATCGGCACGGGCATGGTCGGCGGGCTCGGTTCGCTGGTGTTCGCGCGCATGTGCGTCGGGCTCGGCGAGGCCGGCACCATCCCCAACGCCACGCGCGCCATGACCAACTGGGTGCCGGGCGTGCGGCGCGGTTTCGCGCAGGGCTTCACGCATTCCTCGGCGCGCGCGGCCGCGGCCATCACGCCGCCGCTGGTGGTCGCGATGATTCCGCTGCTGGGCTGGCGCGGCGCCTTCGTCGTGCTCGGTTGCCTGAGCCTGGCCTGGGTGGCCGCCTGGTGGCTGTATTTCCGCGACGACCCGCGCACGCACCGCGGCGTGACGCAGACGGAACTCGACGCCTTGCCGCCCTACGCGGGGCCGCGTCATCGCACGCCCGTGCCGTGGTGGCCGCTGGCGCGCCGCATCATGCCGGTGACGCTGGTGTTCTTCTGCCACGCCTGGACCCTGTGGCTCTACCTGAGCTGGCTGCCGAGCTTCTTCGTCGGGCAATACGGGATCGAGCTCAAGCATTCGGCGCTGTTCACCTCGGGCGTGTTCCTCGCGGGCGTGATCGGCGACACCGCCGGCGGCCTGCTCACCGACGCGATCTACCGGCGCACCGGCGATCTCAACCGCGCGCGGCGCAACGTGATCGTGTTCGGCTTTCTCGGCTCGCTGGTGTTCCTGTCGGGTGTGTTCTTCGTGCAGGACCCGACCCTCATCGCGGTGTGCCTGGCCGCCGCGCTGTTCTGCCTGGAAGCGACGGAAGGGCCGATCTGGGCGGTGCCGATGGACGTCGCGCCGGCCTTCGCCGGCGTCGCCAGCGGCTTCGTGAGCACGGCCGCCGGGCTGGCCGCGATCGTCTCGCCGCTGGCCTTCGGCATCGTCACCGATCTCACGGGCAGCTACCGCCTGCCGTTCATCATGTCGATCGGGCTGCTCCTGATCGGCAGCGCGCTGGCGTTCTGGATCCGGCCGGACCGGCCGGTCGACGCCAGCCGCCAACCGTCCAATCGTTCTGAAACCCTGGGAGCACAGTCATGAATGCAGTCACGCGCGAACGCGTCGCCGTGGTCACCGGCGCCGCGCGCAACATCGGACGCGCCATCGCGCTGGAGCTGGCGTCGGCGGGCGTCACCGTGGTGGTCAACGCGCGCAGTTCCTTCGACGAGGCCGCGGGCGTGGTCCGCGAGATCGAGGCGGCGGGCGGGCGCGCGGCCGTGGAGCTGGCCGACGTGAGCACGCCGCAGGGCGCGCAATCGCTGATGGAGGCCGCGGCACGGCGGTTCGGCCGCATCGACCTGCTGGTCAACAACGCCGCGCTGCGCCGCGAGGTGCCGTTCGAGCAGCTCGACTGGGTGCAGTGGCGCGAGGTGATGGCCGTGATCCTGGACGGCGCCTATCTCTGCGCTCACGCCGCCTTGCCGTATCTGCGCGCGGCCGGGGCGGGGGCGATCGTCAATATCGGCGGCATGTCGGCCCACGCGGGCTCGAGCGGGCGCGCCCACGTGATCGCCGCCAAGGCCGGGCTGGTGGGCCTGACGCGCGCGCTCGCGCACGACCTGGCGCCGGACGGCATCACCGCGAACTGCGTGGTGCCGGGCCTCATCGACACCCGGCGCGGCGGCGCGGCGGGCGACAGCGAACCCGCGCATCACGGGCAGCGCAAGACCCTGGTCGGGCGGCGCGGCGCGCCCGAGGAGGTGGCGGCGCTGGTGGGCTTCCTGTGCAGCGACAAGGCCCGGTACATGACCGGCCAGGTGATCCACGCCAACGGCGGCGCGTTCCTCGGATAGGGCGGAAGAACCAGGCAGGCGAACAAGGCAGGAACGGCGATCGATCGGATCGCCGTGAAGGGATTGGTTAGGCATGCAGATAAATAAAAGTTGAATCCGTCAATCGAATCAACAGGAGACAGGCATGAAGAAGGCAATCTTGGTGTTACCGGCGCTGGGCCTGATGGCAGGAGCCGCCCATGCGCAGAGCAGCGTGACCTTGTACGGCATCCTCGACGAAGGGCTGATGCTCAATACCAACGCGAAGAACGTGGTGAACGGCCGTAACGTGGGCGGGCGGCAGTTCTCGGTCGACTCGAACGCCGGCACCCAGGGCAGCCGCTGGGGCCTCAAGGGCCGCGAGGAACTGGGCGGCGGCCTGGCGGCGATCTTCCAGCTCGAATCGGGCTTCAACGTCAGCAACGGCCAGTTCGGGCAGGGCGGCACCGCCTTCGGCCGGCAGGCCTACGTCGGGCTGGCGAGCCGCCGGTTCGGCACGCTCACCCTCGGCCGCCAGTACGACAGCGTCAACGACTACGTGGGCAACTACGGATTCGCGGCCGCCTACGGCGGCTCCACCACCGAGCACCCCGGCGATCTCGACAACGTCAACCATACTTTCCGCGCCAACAACACCGTCAAGTACGCGAGCCCGAACTTCAGCGGCCTGACGTTCGGCGGCACCGCGACGCTGGGCGGCGTGGCCGGCCAGATCTCGCAGTCGAGCGGCTACACGCTGGGCGTGAACTATTCGGCGGGGCCGCTCGGCCTGGGCGCCGCCTACGAGTTCTTCAGGAATCCCTCGGCGACGGGCGCGATCCTTAACAGCAACGCCTCGGCCGCCAGCTTCAACTCGCTCAATTCCGGCTACCTCGGCACCAACCCGGCCAATTCGCTGCAGATCGTGGCGGTGGGCGGCAGCTACCGGCTCGGCGCCGCCGTGCTCGGCGCGGTGTATTCGAATACGCGCTACCAGAACATCGGCGCGTTCGGCGGCGCGAGCGCCACCTTCAACAGCTACGAAATCAACGCGCTGTACCGCTTCACGCCGGCCTTCTCGACCGCGCTCGAATACAACTACACGAAGGGCAACGCGGTGCGCGGCGAGCTCGGCGACCAGAGCTACAACCAGGCCTCGCTGCTGTTCGACTATGCGCTGTCCAAGCGCACCGACGTCTATCTGCTCGGCACCTTCCAGACGGCGAGCGGCACCAGTTCGACCGGCGCACGCGCGGTGGCGGACATCGGCGGGCTGGGCGATTCGTCGAACAACCACCAGGCCGTGGTGCGCGTCGCGATCCACCACAAATTCTGATATCGCCGGCCAGCGACGCGCCTCGCCCCGGGCGGGGCGCGTCGCTGGAACCACCTCGTCTCGACAGGAAACCTCATGCAGACATCACGCTTGCTCATGCTCCGCGCGCTGGCGCCGCTCGCCGTCGTGCTGGCGGCTTCGGGCGCCGCCCAGGCGCAAACGCCGGCGGCCCAGCCCGCCTCGCAACCCTCGGCGGGCGGCTTGCCGGCCCGCTCGCCGTTCGACGTGCCTTACGGCATGCCGATCGCGCTGGCCGACGCGAGCCGCGCACTCGACGCCGCGCGCGCCGAAGCCGCCCGGCACGGCTGGCCCGAGGCGATCGCGGTGACCGATCCCTCAGGCTCGCTGGTCGCGTTCGCCAAGATGGACGACACCCAGAATGCCTCGCCGGAGATCGCCTTGCGCAAGGCCTCCACGGCGGCCCGCTTTCGCCGCGATACGCGGACCTTCTACAACGCCTACGAAGGCGGCCATCTCTACTCGTCGACGCTGGATCCTTCCCTGGCCGCGTCGCCCGGCGGTTATCCGCTGTTGATCGGCGGCCGCATCGTGGGCGCGATCGGATGCAGCGGCGGCAGCGGCGACCAGGATGCCGACATCTGCAAGGCCGGCGCCGACGCCCTGAAGTGAGCGCCCGTCAGCCAGGAGGACCAAGACCATGAACCCGACTTCCGAAAAGACCGACCTGCCGGGTCCGCAAGCCCCGTCGCGCCGGCGCTTCCTGGTCACGACGATCGCGGCGCTGCCGGTAGCCGGCGGGCTGGGCGCCTGCGGCGCGCACGATGGCGCGGCGAGCGCATCGAGCCCGGGCGGCGGCGCCACCGAAGCCGGCGGCGAGGGCGCGCCGTACCAGCCGTCGTTCTTCAAGCCGGCGGAATGGCGCTGCCTGCAGGCCGCCGTCGATCGGCTGATCCCGGCCGACGCCGAGGGCCCGGGCGCGCTCGAGCTGGACGTGCCCGTGTTCATCGACCGCCAGATGGAAACCGGCTTCGGCCATGCCGCCGACTGGTACATGCGCGGGCCCTTCGTGCACGAGGTGCCGGCCTTGTCGGGCTACCAGAGCCCGATGACGCCGCGCGAGGTCTATCGCACCGGCCTCGCGGCGCTCGACGCCCATTGCCGCGCGCAGTTCGGCGGCCAGGACTTCGCGGCGCAGTCGCACGCGCGGCAGGAGGCGTTGCTGCACGCGATGGACGCGGGCACGCTGAAATTCGACAGCACCTCGGCCGCGCGCTTCGTCGGCCTGCTCTGGCAGAACACGCGCGAAGGCTATTTCGCCGACCCGATCCACGGCGGCAACAAGGGCGCGGGGAGCTGGAAGATGATCGGCTTTCCCGGCGCGCGCGCCGACTTCACCGACTGGGTGGACCAGCCCGGCAAGGCCTATCCGCTGGGGACTGTGACGATCGCCGGCACCTGATCCGGTCGCGTGGTGGAAGCCATCCGGCAAGGACGGCAAGGGCGGTTGGGGCCATCAAGGACCACGAAGGATCACGAAGGATCACAAAGGACCGCGAGAGGTCCGCAAGGAGACGAGCATGGCGGATATCCGCAAACCCCCGGTGGATGCCGTGGTGGTCGGCATGGGCTGGACCGGCTCGATCATGAGCATGGAGCTGGCCGAGGCCGGCCTGCGCGTGGTGGGGCTGGAGCGCGGCGAGCAGCGCGACACCGATCCCGACTTCGCCTACCCGCGCATCGCCGACGAGCTGACCTACGTGCAGCGCAACCGCCTGATGCAAAGCCTGTCGCGCGAGACCGTCACGATCCGGCGCAATGCGCAGGAAACCGCCTTGCCGCTGCGCCAGTACGGCCCCTTCCTGTTCGGCGACGGCGTGGGCGGCTCGGGCGTGCACTGGAACGGCTTCAGCTATCGCGCGCCCGAAGCCGAGCTGCGCCTGCGCAGCCATTACGAGGCGCGCTACGGCAAGGCCTTCATTCCGGAGCTGATGAGCATCCAGGACTGGCCGGTGAGCGCCGCGGAACTCGAGCCCTTCTACGATCGCTTCGAATACATGGCCGGCACCTCGGGCAAGGCCGGCAACCTCCGCGGGCAGCTCGTCGAGGGCGGCAATCCCTTCGAGACGCCGCGCGCACGCGACTACGCGCTGCCGCCGCTGGCAACCGCCTATCCCTCGCAACTGTTCGAGCGCGCCTCGCGCGAGCTCGGCCTGCATCCGTATCCCACGCCGGCCTCGATCGCCTCGAAGGCCTACACCAATCCCTACGGCATGCAGATGGGGCCCTGCAACTTCTGCGGCTATTGCGAGCTGTTCGGCTGCTACCTGTATTCGAAGGCCTCGCCGCAGGCCTGCATCCTGCCCGCGCTGATGAAGCAGCCCGATTTCGAATTGCGCGATCGTTCGCAGGTGGTCAAGGTCACGCTCGATTCGACCGGACGCAAGGCCACCGGCGTGATCTACATGGATGCGCAGGGCCGCAGCGTCGAGCAGCCCGCCGAGCTGGTGGTGCTGTGCGCCTACCAGATGCACAACGTGCGCCTGCTGTTGCTCTCCGGCATCGGCCAGCCCTACGACCCCGTCAGCGGCAAGGGCACCGTCGGCAGGAACTACGCCTACCAGCGCAACAGCAAGATCCAGTCGTTCTTCGGCGACGAGGTGATGATCAATCCGTTCATCGGCTCGGGTTCGGGCGGCATCGTCTACGACGACTACAACGCCGACAACTTCGACCACGGGCCGCTGGGCTTCGTCGGCGGGGCGATCACCTTCGCCACCGTGACGGGCGGCCGCCCGATCGCCCAGGCGCTGACGCCGCCGGGCACGCCCAAGTGGGGCTCGGGCTGGAAGAAGGCGGTCAAGGATCACTACCTGCATGCCTTCGCGATCTCGACGCAAGGCTCGGTGATGTCCTATCGCGACAACTACCTGGACCTCGATCCCACCTACAAGGACGCCTACGGCCTGCCGCTGCTGCGCATGACCTTCGATTGGAAGGACAACGAAGGGCACATGACCCAGTTCGTGAGCGCCAAGGCCGCCGAGGTCGCGCGTGCGATGAACCCGAAGCCGCACACGGTGGCCGTCAACGCCGGCAAGCCGGGCGACCGCTTCGACATGGGCCCTTATCAGAGCACCCACACCACGGGCGGCGCGGTGCTCGGCGATCGTCCCGACAACAGCGTGGTCAACAAGTACCTGCAGAGCTGGGACGTGCCGAACGTGTTCGTGGTCGGCGCAAGCATGTTTCCGCAGAACTTCGGCATCAATCCGACCGCCACGCTCGGCGCGATGAGCTATTTCAGCGCGAAGGCGATCCGCGAGACCTACCTGAAGCAACCGGGCCCGCTGGTCCATGCCTGAGGAGCGCGCCATGAAGCTCAGCATTCACCGCCTGCGCCCGACGATCGCCGCGCTCGCGCTGCTCGCGGCGCCGTTCGTTTGCGCCGGCACGCCGGCCGCGGCGCCGCCTTCCGGTCCTGCCGCGCATTCCGGCGCGCTGGAGAAGGGCGCCTACCTGGCGCGCGTCGGCGATTGCGTGGCCTGCCACACCGCGCCGAACGGCCGGCCGTTCGCGGGCGGCCTGTCGCTGGCCACGCCGTTCGGCACGCTCTATTCGACCAACATCACGCCCGACGCGAAAACCGGCATCGGCAGCTGGCGCTACGAGGACTTCGCCCGCGCGGTGCGTGAAGGCGTCGCCAAGGACGGGCACCGGCTCTATCCCGCGATGCCGTATCCGTCCTACGCGAAGGTGAACGAGGCCGACATGCGCGCGCTCTACGCCTACTTCATGCAGGGCGTGGCGCCGGTTGCCGCCGTCAATCGCGAGGATCGGCTGCGCTTTCCCTACAGCGTGCGCCCGCTGATGCGCCTCTGGAACGCGCTCTACGTTCCAGGCAAGCCCTACGCGGACGACCCGCGCCGCAACGTCGAATGGAATCGCGGTGCCTACCTGGTGCAGGGGCTCGCGCATTGCGGTGCCTGCCACACGCCGCGCGGCAGCTTCGGCCAGGAAGCCGCCTTCGACGAACGCGGCAGCGAGGCATTCCTGTCCGGCGGCAGTGTCGCCGGCTGGTACGCGCCGAGCCTGCGCGAGCATCCGGCCGGCAGCGCGAGCGCCAGCAAGGCGGCATTGAGCGCCTATCTGCGCAGCGGGCGCTCGGCGGACGGCGCCGCGTTCGGGCCGATGACCGAGGTGATCGACCACAGCCTCCAGTACCTGAGCGACGAGGATCTCGACGCGATCGCCGCCTACCTGAGCTCGCCGCCCTTGGACGGGCGACCCGGCGAGAGCCGCGCGCCGCCGGCCGCCCGGGACGACGCGAACACGGCCCTGGCCTTGCGCGCCGGCCATCCGGCCAACGCGGGCGCCTGGCTCTACCTGAACAACTGCAGCGCCTGCCATCGCTCCGACGGCGCCGGCGCGATGCCGACGTTCCCGGGCCTGGCCGGCAACGCCGCGGTGCTGGGCGCGAATCCCGATTCGCTGATCCATCTGGTGCTGAGCGGCTCGCACATGCCATCGACGAGCCGCGCGCCCACGCCGCTGGCGATGCCCGCTTTCGGCTGGCGCCTGAGCGATGCCCAGGTGGCCGAGGTGCTGAGCTTCGTGCGCGCCAGCTGGGGCAACCGGGCAAGCGCCGTGAGCGCCGAGGCGGTGAGCCGCGTGCGCGCGCTCGCGCTGGGTTCGCCATGAGCCAGCGTCACGGCTTGAAATCAAAGTGTCGACACTTTGATCGAAACTCCTTGGTTTTCCCGAATGGAGGCGGGTAGAATTTCGCAAAGTGTCGACGAAACTGCCAATCGGGCGATTCGCTGCCTGAGCCTGAAGCGGCTCCGCCCGAGCGGTTTTTCATGATGTGATCGATTGCCGATGCGAGCCGGGGAAAGGGTCTCCGGCGCGTCGGCCAAAGTCTGGAGGAATCGTCCGAATGAGTTCCATTGCCGCCGCGTTTGCGCACGGCCTGTACACACTTGCGGGGCAGTCGCTGCCTGCGAAGGTCGCCGACGAGGCCCGGCGCTCCCTCATCAACGTGATCGGGACGTCGATCGGCGCCTCGCGCCATCCCGGCGTCGACGCGATCCTCGCCGCCGCCGTCGAGATCGGCGCGCAGCCCGCCGCGCCGGTGCCGGGGCGCGTCGAGCGCACCGACCTGCATTTCTCCGCGCTGGCCACCGGCTTCGCGGGCCATCTCGACGATTTCGACGATACGCATCTCGCCACGGTGATCCACCCGGCCGCCTCGGTGTTCGCCGTGCTGACGGCGCTGGCGCCGTCCACGCAGCCGAGCGGCGCGCAGGCGCTGACGGCCTTCGCGCTGGGCTGCGAGGCGCAGTTGCGGGTGGGCGTGTCGATCTCGCCCGAGCATTACGACCGCGGCTGGCACATCACCGGGACCTGCGGCGTGATCGGCTGCGCCGTGACGGCGGCCCTGCTGCTGGGGCTGGACGCCGACGGCATCCGCCGCGCGACGGCCATCGCCGCCTCGATGTTCGTCGGCCAGCGCGAGGCCTTCGGCACCATGACCAAGCCTTATCACCCGGGCAAGGCCGCGGCCAACGGCATCGCCGCCGCGCAGCTCGCGCAACGGGGGCAGCCGGCCGAGGACGACATCTTCGAGGCGCCCGGCGGTTATTCGCATTCGCTGTCGACCAAGGTCGATTTCGCGCTGATGAACGGCGCGATGGGCGAGCGCTGGGAACTGCTGTCGAACACCTACAAGCCTTATCCCTGCGGCATCGTTGCCCACCCGGCGATCGACGCGGGACTGGCCCTGTCGGCGCGGATTCCCGAGGTCGGCGAGATCGAGTCGATCACGCTGCGCTGCCATCCGCTGGTGCCCGAGCTGATGGGCAACCCGCAGCCCAAGGATGGCCTGCAGGCGCGCTTCAGCGCGATCCACGGCGTCGCGGCGGCGCTGTGCGACCGTCGCGTCGGGATCGCGCAATACGAGGACGCGCGCGTGGTGCAGCCCGACGTCAGCGCGATGCGTGCCCGCACGAAGCTGGTGCCCGACAGCGCCGTGAATCGCGACGAGGTGTTCATCGAGGCCCTGCTCAAGGACGGCAGCAAGGTGGCGCATCACGTCGAGCACGCGCGCGGCAGCCTGGCGCGCCCGCTTACCGACGACGAGCTGCGGGAAAAGATCGAGCTGCTGATCGATCCGATCCTCGGCGACGGCGCCACGCGACGGATCGCCGAGCTGGTTCGCGATCTCGAATCCCGGCCCGACCTGCGCGCGCTTTTCGAACTTTGCCTTCCCACCGAGGACCAGAATCATGCATGAGGCCGCCACCCATTCCGACGTTTCCGCCGCGCTGGTGAGCTTCGCGCTCGCGCCGCTGGCGAAGGAGGCGCGCTCCGCCGTCGCGGCGGCCCATCGGGCGATCGCCGAGGCGCGCGCGATCCTGTCATCGACCTCCGCCGATGCGGCGGTTGCCGGGCTGCCGGCGCAGGCGGGCTCGTCGAGCGACCTGCGCCTGCGTGCCTGGAGCCTGGGCGCGCAGTTGACGGCGCAGGCCGTGCCCTCGCTGGCGACGCCGGTGGTCGCGGCGGCGCTGACGGCGGGCGAGCGCTTCGGCGCATCGGACGAGGCCATCGCCGAAGCCGTGGCGATCGGCACCGAGGCCGCCACGCACACGCTGGCCGCGCTCGACAGCAGCGAATACCGGGCGCGCTGGAACCTCGTGTCCTCGATCGGGGTGCTGGGGGCCACGCTGGCCGTGGCGCGCCTGCTGGGGCTCGACGCGCCGCGTGCGCAGCATGCGCTCGGCGTGGCGGCGACCCAGGCGGCGGGGTTCGCGCGCAACGCGGGCAAGGCGATGGAAGCCATCGAGGTCGGCAAGGCGGCCGCCGACGCGATCGAATCGGCCCTGGTGGCCAAGCACGGCTTCACCAGCGCGGTGGCCTCGATCGACGGGCGGCGCGGCCTGGCGGCGCTGATGGCCTATCGCTTCGACGCGGCGCGGATTGCCGGCGAGCCGGCGGTCTGGTGGTCGACGGTGGCCTGAGCCGCGAGTTGCTTGCGAAGACCGCCGCAGGCATCGCGGCGGCGGTCTTTCAGTCCTGCAGCCCGCGCGTGTTGCGATACACGCAATGGCTCGATTCGACGAAGCGCACGCGATGCTCGACGGGCTTGTCCTTGAAGGTATAGGCGGTGCGCTCGACGCGCAGCACCGGCGTGCCGGGCTGTACCTGCAGCGCATCGGCCACCTTCTGGTCGGCGACCGCGCCGGCCAGGTCCTCCACCACGCGCACCACCGAGATGCCGAAATGCTCCTGGTAGAAGCCGTAGATCGAGCCGCGCCGCGCCGCGAAGTGCTCGGCGGTGAGCTTCGGGAACAGGTCGAGCGGAATCCACAGATGGTCGAGCATCACCGGCACCTCGCCGAGCAGGCGCAGGTTGTCGACGCTGGCCAGGCGCGCGCCGCGCTCCAGCTTCAGGATCGAGGCCAGCGCCGGCGTGGCGCGCTCCTTGCCGAAACGCAGCAGCCGCGCGCCCACCGTCACCGTCTCGCCGGTGTGGTCGACGAAGTTGAAATACTGGTCGAAGGCATGTTCGTCGGCGAATTTCGCAACGATGGTGCCGAGCCGCGCGCGCCGGATCAGCAGGCGCTCGGCCACCAGTTCCTCCACCGCGCGGCGGATGGTGCCGATGCCCACGCCGAAGGCCTCGGCCAGTTGCGGTTCGGTGGGGATCTTCTCGCCGGCCGCCCAGACGCCGGTGCGCAGACGCTCGAGGATTCCTGCGCGGACGATTTCATACAGCGGCTGGTCGGCTGAAGGGCGGGTGGCTGGCATCGATCTGACAAGGATTGGGCTGGACGCGCGAACCTGCGAAGGATACAGGATCGGAACGCTGGTTCGGCGCGAGCGTTCCCCGGCCGGAAAGCGGGCGGCGGCGCCGATCGCGCCGAAAACCCGCATCATGGCGGTCTTGCCATCCTGTTCGCCCCAAGGAGCCCGACCATGCCGCTGATCGACCATCTCGACCACCTGGTGCTGACCTGCGTCGACCCCAATGCCACCCGGCATTTCTATACCGAGGTGCTGCAGATGCAGCTCGAGAGCTTCGGCGCCGGGCGCCTGGCGTTTCGCTTCGGCAATCAGAAGATCAACCTGCACGTGCGCGGCGCCGAGTTCGAACCGAAGGCGCATCTGCCGGTGCCGGGCGCGCTCGATCTGTGCTTCATCGCGGCGGTGCCGCTGGACGAGGTGATCGCGCACCTGGCGCGCATGAGCTGGCCGATCGTCGAGGGCCCGGTCGAGCGAACCGGCGCGACGGCCCGGATCCGCTCGGTCTATGTGCGCGACCCGGACCTGAACCTGATCGAGATTTCCGAATTGCTGTGAGCGGCGGTGCCGCCGCGCGGCCCGGTGCCGGGCGGGGAGCCGAAAGCTTTGTCGCGCATCGATAACGCGTACAGGAAAACCGGAAGATTGTCCCATCCGCCGCCGCCTGCCTTCGCTACATTGGAGCAACGGCCGGCGGGGCGGACGGCATCTGTCATGCCGCCGGGCACCCGCGGCCGGAACTCCGATTCGATGCGAACGGATCCCCGAACCTGCAATGACAGAGAAAGCCATGAAAAGCATTTTGTTGGGCTGCGCCGCGATGACGGTCTGCGCGCTGGGCCACGCGCAGACGCCGGCGCCCGCCGGGGCGGCGGACGCGGCCGAAACGGCAGGCGACTACCTCGCCCGCGATTTCCGTTTCGCCGACGGCTCGGTGCTGCCCGAGGTCAGGCTCCATTACACGACCCTGGGCCGGCTGCGGCGTGACGCGGCGGGCCATGCCACCAACGCGGTGCTGCTGCTGCACGGCACCACCGGCAGCGGCGCGCAGTTCCTCACCAAGAGCTCGCGCGAGGCGCTGTTCGCGCCGGGCGCGCCGCTCGACACCAGCAAGTATTTCGTGATCGTGCCGGACGGCCTGGGCCGCGGCGGGTCGAGCAAGCCCAGCGACGGCCTGCGCGCGCGCTTCCCGCAATACGGCTACAACGACGTGGTGCAGGGCCAGTACCGGCTGGTCACGGAAGGGCTCAAGGTCGACCACCTGAAGCTGGTGCTGGGCACCTCGATGGGCGGCATGCAGACCTGGCTGTGGGGCGAGCAGCACCCGGCGATGATGGACGCGCTGATGCCGATCGCCTCGCAGCCGATCGCGATGGCCGGCCGCAACTGGCTGTGGCGGCAGATGGTGGTGGGCGCGATCGAGCATGATCCGGGCTGGCAGCAGGGCGATTACGCCAGCTCGCCGCAGCAGTGGATCCGCACCATGCCGGTGTTCGCGATCATGACGCAGAACCCGCGCCAGTTGCAGCTCGCCGCGCCCGATCGCGAGGCCGCCACGAAGCTGTACGACTCGATCGTCGCGCAGTACGCGAAGTACGACGCCAACGACGTGCTGTACTGGTTCCGCTCCTCGTCCGACTACGATCCCGCGCCGCAGCTCGGCAAGATCCGCGCCAAGCTGTTCGCCGTCAACTTCCAGGACGACCTGATCAACGCCACCGATCTCGGCGCGATGCAGCGCCTAGTGCCCGAGGTGCCGGGCGGCCGTTTCGTGGAGATTCCGGAAGGCGCGGGTTCCTATGGCCACCAGACGCTGGCGCATCCCGAGGTCTGGGGCAAGTACCTGGTGCAGTTGCTCGACGAGGTGGGCACGCCGCGCTGAGGCGTGCGAGCCGGGCCCCCGGCCTGATTCCCGGGCCCGGCCCGATACGACCGCGCGCGCCGGGCGACGAGATCGCCGGCGCGCGCGGCGTGGTTTCAGCCCGCCTTGGGCGGCGGCGCCGTGGCGACGGCCGGCGCCGCCTCCGGCTTCGACAGGTCGTCCAGATCCCCGTCCGACCAGCCGCCGCCGAGCGCGCGCACCAACTGCACGTTGGCCACCAACTGGCGAGTCTGGATGTCGAGCACGCTGCGCTCGGTGCTCAGCGCGGTGGTCTGCGCCTGCACCACGTCCAGGTAGCTGGCGATGCCGCGCTGGTAGCGCGTCAGCGCCAGCTCGACGGCGCGCTGGGCGGCATCGGCCGATTCGCGCTCCTGGTCTAGCGCGGTGCCCAGGTCGTGCAGCAGGGTCAGGCTGTCCTCGACCTGCTGGAAGGCGGCCAGCGCCGTGCCGCGGTAACGCGCGGCGGCCTCGTCGGTGGCGGCCTTGACGGCATCGAGCTGGGCCCGGCGCAGCCCGCCGTCGAAGATGTACTGCGCGATCGACGGCCCGACCGACCAGAAGAAGTTAGGCGCGCTGAAGAAGTTCGTGTAGTTCGAGCTCTGCAGCCCGCCCTGGGCGCTGAGCGTGATCTGCGGGAAATAGGCGGCGCGCGCCACCCCGATCCGCGCATTCGACTCCGCCACGCGCCGCTCCGCCGCCGCGATGTCGGGGCGCCGCTGCAGCAGGGCCGAGGGCACGCCCACCGGCACCGGCGGCAGCACCACTTCGGCCGCCGAGGTCTCGACCCGGAAGTCCGAGGCCGAGGCACCCACCAGCACGGCGATCGCGTGTTCGTTCAGCGCGCGCTGGGCGAGGTTCTGCGTGAGCTGCGATTTCGCGTCGGCCAGCAGCGCGGTGGAGCGCGTCACGTCGAGGCCCGATACGGCGCCGGCGTCGTGCAGCCGCTGCGTGAGCTGCTGGGCGCGCTGGAAGGCGGCCACCGTGTCATTGAGCAGCTTGGTCTGGCGATCCAGGCCGCGCAGTTGCAGGTAGCTCTGCGCGAGCTGCGCCTCCAGGCTCAGCTGCACCGAGGCGAGATCGGCCTTGGTGGCCTGCGCCTCGTCCTTGGCCGCCGCCACCGTGTTGCGCACGCGGCCCCACAAATCGAGCTCGTAGTCGATCTCGCCGCCCAGCGAGACGGCGTTGTACTCGTTCGGGCTGCCGGCGCCGCGCAGCGGCCGCGTGTCCGACTGGCGGTTGCGCGTCGGGCTGGCGGTGGCCGAGACGCGCGGCAGCTCCGCCGCGCTCTGCTGCGAGACGAAGGCGCGCGCCTGCGCGTAATGCGCGAGCGCGGCGGCCAGGTCGGCGTTGCTGGCCAGCAGGCGAGTTTCCAGCGCGTCGAGCGCAGGCTCCCGATAGGCCTGCCACCAGGCGTCGCGCGGGATCTGGTCGGACGGCTGCGCCGGCGCCCAGGGGCCCACCGTGCGATAGGCCACCGAGGCCGGCACCGGCGGCACCTTGTAGTCGGGCGCGAGCGAACAGCCGGCCAGCGCGAGCGCGGCCGCCAGCAGCGTCAGACGGGACATCGGCCGCTTCATGAACGGGCCCTCTGGGCGCCGCCGTCGGCGTTGCCGCCATTGCCTGCGTTGCCGCCAGTCGCGATGTGCACCGCATCGCCGTCGGCGAGCCCGTCGGGCGGCGTATCGACGATCCGCTCGCCGGCCCCGATCCCGTCGGCGATCTCCACCTGGGTGCCGAGATCGCGCGTGATCTTCACGCGGCGGTAGTGGATATGCCCGTCGGCGCCCACCGTCATGACGCGCGTGCCCTGCGCGTCGAACAGGATCGAGCTGGCCGGCACGCGCAGCGTATCGGCCGAGGCCGGCAGCGCGAAGGCCAGGTTGGCGAAGGCGCCCGGCAGCAGCGCGCCGTCCCGGTTGTCCACCACCAGCTGCACGAGCGTGGTGCCCGATTGCGGATTGACCGCGCCCGAGGCGGCCACCACCTTGGCGACGAACTTGCGCTGCGGGTACTCGGGCACGGTCAGCGTCGCGTCGGTGCCGGCTCGCACGCTCGGCGCGTAGTTCTGCGGCACCTGCACGTAGACACGCAGCCGCGTCACGTCCGACACGGTGAACAGTTCCTCGCCGGTCGAGCCGCCGGCGTTGACCAGCGCGCCCACGTCGGTGCGCCGCGCGGTCACCACGCCGTCGAACGGCGCCACCAGCCGCGCGAAGCCCTTCAGCGCGACCAGCCGGTTGACGTTGGCCAGCGCCGAGTCCACCGCGGCGCGGCGGGCCGCGTAGTCGCTGGTGCGCTGGTCGACGTCCTGCTTGGAAACGGCATCCGAGCCCAGCAGCGACTGCCAGCGCTTGGCGGTGATCTCGGCCAGCGAGGCATTGGTACGCGCGCTCTCCAGGTCGGCGCGCGCCTGAAGCAGTTGCTGGTCGACCTCGGGCGTCTCGATCACGCCGAGTTCCTGCCCGCTCTTCACGTGCGAGCCGATGTCGTACTGCCAGGACTTCAGGTAGCCGCTCACGCGCGCCAGGATCGGCGCGCTCGACCAGGCCTCGAGCCGGCCCGGCAGGTTCAGCGCGGGCCCGGCGTCGGCGCGCGACACGGCGATCACGCGCACGGTCGGCACGGCATTGGTGTCGGTCCAGGCGCGCACGCGCGAGGCGTCATGGGCGCGTACCGCGATGCCGGCGGCCACGATCGCCACGGCGATCACCACGCCCGCCACGGCGGCGGTGCGCAGCCGGCGGCGGGAGACCGATCGTGGACGGGAAACTTCAGACGACATGGCCGGTTCCTTGCTCAGAAATATCGGAAGAGGGCGCCTGGCGCGGGCGCGCATGAATCATGGAGAACACGGCGGGCACCAGGAACAGCGTGGCCGCGGTGGCGAACATCAGGCCGCCGATCACGGCGCGTCCGAGCGGCGCGTTCTGTTCGCCGCCCTCGCCGAGGCCGAGCGCCATCGGCGCCATGCCGATCACCATCGACAGCGCCGTCATCAGCACCGGGCGGAAGCGCGTGAAGCCGGCCTCGATCGCCGCGCGCAGCGGGTCGCCGTGCTCGGCCAGCGATTCGCGACAGAAGCTGACCACCAGGATCGAGTTGGCGGTGGCCACGCCCATGCACATGATCGCGCCGGTCAGCGCCGGCACCGACATGGTGGTGTGGGTCGCGAACAGCATCCAGATGATGCCGGCGATCGCGGCCGGCAGCGCCGTGACGATCACGAAGGGATCCGACCAGGACTGGAAGTTCACCACGATCAGCAGGTAGATCAGCACCACCGCGCCGAGCAGGCCGAACAGCATGCCGCCGAACGCGGCGTTCATGGTCTGCACCTGGCCGAGCAGGGCCACGCTGGAGCCGCGCGGCAGATCCTTGGCGTGCGCCGAGACGATCCGGTTGATGTCGCGCGAGACCGAGCCCAGGTCGCGGTCCTGGGTGGTCGCGAAGATCTCGACCATCGGCTGGATGTTGTACTGGCTGACGATCGAGTTGATGTCGGCGCGGCGGATGGTGGCCAGCCCGCCGAGGATCTGGGTGGCGTTGCCGGCCGCGGCGGCGTTCGCGCCGGTGGCCGAGATCGGCAGGTTCTGCAGCGCCGCCAGCGTGTCGAGGTTGTACTGCGGCGTCTGCATCACGATCGGGTAGGAGATGCCGTTGGCCGGGTTCAGCCAGTAGGTCGGCGCCACCTGGCTGGAGCCGGCCAGGTTCACCACCAGGCTGTTGGTCACGTCGCGCTCGGTGATGCCCAGCAACTGGGCGCGGGTGCGATCCACGTCGACCGAGAAGGCCGGGCTCTGCTGCGACTGCTGGATGCGCGCGTCCACCACGCCCGGCACGCGGCGGATCTCGCGCAGCAGCGTGTTGGTGTAGTCGAAGTTGGCGGCCAGGTTGTTGCCGCGCACCTGCAGGTCGATCGGCGCCGGCGAGCCGAAGTTCAGGATCTGGCTGATGATGTCGGCCGGCGGGAACGAGAAGGTCACGCCGGGGAAGCGGCGCGGCAGTTCCTCGCGCATGCGGCGCACGTAGTCGGCGGTGGGCCCGTGACCCTCGTTCAGGGTGATCTGGATGTCGCCGTCCTGAGAGCCGATGGTGCCGGTGTTGTTGTAGGCGGTGTTGATGCCGCTCGAGGACAGGCCCATGTTGTCGACCATGGTGCCGAGCTCGGCGGGCGGGATGATGCCGCGCACCGCCTGCTGCACCCTGGCGAGGATCTCGGCGGTGCGCTCCACGCGCGTGCCGACCGGCGCGCGCACGTGCATCACGATCTGGCCGGCATCCACCGAGGGGAAGAAGTTCTGGCCCAGCAGCGGCACCAGCGCGAACGAGACCAGCACGAAGCCGAAGAACACCGAGACGAAGGGCTTGCGATGCGCGAGCGCCAGCTCCAGCAGGGCGCGATAGCGGGCCCGCACGCGCTCGAAGCGCGCCTCGAAACCGCGCTGGAAGCGCACCAGCGGGTTGCGGCTGGGCGCGCGTTCGGCGCCGTGCCCGCCTTCGGCATGCGCGTGCGGCTTGAGCAGGTACTTGGCCATGGTCGGCACCAGGGTGCGCGACAGGATGAACGAGGAGATCATCGCGAACATCACCGCCTCGGCCATCGGCACGAACAGGAAGCGCGCGATCCCCTGCAGGAAGAACATCGGCACGAACACGATGCAGATGCACAGCAGCGAGACGAAGGCCGGCGTGACGATCTGCGCGGCGCCGTCGAGGATCGCCGGCTCCACCTGCTTGCCCTGTTCCAGGTGCCAGTTGATGTTCTCGATGGTCACGGTGGCATCGTCCACCAGGATCCCGACCGCCAGCGCGAGGCCGCCCAGGGTCATGATGTTGAGCGTCTCGCCGAGCGCCGAGAGCGTGATGATCGAGCCGAGCACGGCCAGCGGGATCGAGGTGGCGATGATCAGGGTCGAGCGCCAACTGCCGAGGAACAGCAGGATCATCAGGCTGGTCAGCACCGCCGCGATCACGCCCTCGCGCGCCACGCCGCTGATGGCCGCCGTGACGAACAGCGACTGGTCGCCGATCGGGGCGATCTGCAGGTTCTGCGGCCAGCCGGCCTTGCCCTGCTCGACGTGCTGCTTGATGCCCGAGATGATCGCCAGCGTCGAGGCCGCGCCGTTCTTGAGCACCGTGATCAGCACCGAGCGGTTGCCGTCGACGTGCACGATGTTGGTCTGCGGCGCGCTGCCGTCGTGCACGTTGGCGATGTCGCGCATGTAGATGGTGGTGCCGTTCACCGCCTTGACCGGCAGGTTGGCCAGCTCGCGGATATCGCCGGGCGCGTCGTTCAGGTTCAGCGTGTATTCATAGTCGCCGATCTTCTCGGTGCCGATCGGCGTGAGCAGGTTCTGGCCGGCCAGCGCGTTGGCCACGTCCTGCGCCGACAGCCCGCGCGCCTGCAGCGCGGCCGGATCGACGTCGAGCTGGACCTGGCGCGTCTTGCCGCCGAACGGGAACGGGATCGCCGCGCCGGGCACCGTCACCAGCGCCGGGCGCAGCGTGTTGAGGCCCAGGTCGGCGAGGTTCTGCTCGGACAGGCCCTTGCCCGACAGCGCGAGCTGGATGATCGGCACCGTCGAGGCGTTGTAGTTCAGGATCAGCGGCGGCGTGGTGCCGGGCGGCAACTGGCGCAGCAGCGTCTGCGAGACCGCGGTGACCTGCGCGTTCGCCGTGTTGATGTCGACGCCGGGCTGGAAGAAGATCTTGATCACGCCGAAGCCGGTGATCGACTGCGCCTCGATGTGCTCGACGTCGTTGACCGTGGTGGTCAGCGTGCGCTCGAAGGGCGAGGAGATCCGCCCGGCCATCTGGTCCGGCGACAGGCCCGTGTACTGCCAAATCACCGCAATCACGGGGATGCGGATGTTCGGGAAGATGTCGGTCGGCGTGCGCAGTGCTGCGAGCGGCCCAATGATCAGGATCAGGATTGCGAGGACCACGAATGTATACGGTCTTCGCAAGGCAACGCGTACTAGGCCGAGCATGTATCTTCCGGAATCGCGACAAATTGAGGAAAAGTCCGCCGCAGCGGGCATCGCGCCCGTCGCATCGGCGGGATACTACCGGCTCAATTTCCGCCCAGCCAACAGGTTTTTTGTTTGCTGTCAATGCTGCCAGATTCCCGTCAGGCAGGCGTTCCCCGGCGGCCTGCTCGACGCCGCCAGGAGGGGAAAAGGGCAGAGGAAAGCGGGCCGCGGCGCGTGCCCGGAGCGCCGAGGTTCGCCGCGGCCCGGCGGCGTCAGCCGTGTGCCTTCGCCTTGGCGGCGGGGCGCTTGCGCTCCTCGGCCGGCGCCGGCTTGCGATCGTCGACCGGCGTGAAGTGGACGGTGAGGGTGGTGGCGCGGTTCAGCTTCTTGTCCCGCGATGCCGACAGGTCGACGAGGTAGAAGGAAATGCCGCCGCCGGCCTTCGATTCGGTCGAGATGCCGACGTCCACCGAGATGCTGTCGCCCTTGTAGGCGTCGTCGGTGGCGTGGAAGCAGGGCCTCACGGCGGTGGCGCGGATGATCGAGTCGCGCAGGTTGTCGAGCAGGGGCGTGAGCACGGCATCGTCGCGGATCGCCGGGTCGTTCGCGCCGGCCTCGCCCAGCGCGTTCAATTGCTTTTCATAGTCCTGGCTGGTGGGCGGGAAATAGGCATAGGTGACTTTGTTCGAACCCGAATGCGTGGTCGACAGCGAGCCGCTCAGGTCCGGCTTCACGGTGGCCGGGATCGACAGGCCGGCGCCGCCGCTGAGCGACAGGTTCGAATCGGCCGACATTTCGATCGTGACGCTATCGATCCGGAAGCCGACATAGCCATCGCCGCAGGTCGGCGTCGCGATGTCGAGCCGGTTGCGCAGCTCGGGCCATTGCTTCTTCACCTGCACGCTGTCGTAGAGAAACAGCCCGACTTCCTGTTTGACGCGAATCAGCGCCTGGTACATGTCGGCCGACGAGATGGTCTGTTCGGCCGGCCTGGCGACCGGGCCGCTCTGGCAGGCGGAAAACAGCAAGGCGCAGGCGCATGCCGCGGCAAGGGGGAGAGTTTTCATCGCGAGATCCTTATTGTTGGGACCACCAGGCCGGAACGGCGAATGGGTGGGTGCCGCCCTGGTGTCGCAATGTTTTATATAGGGATCCGATGAATCGGGAAGCCGGCTTATTGAAATTCCAATAAATTTAACGCATTGAGAAATGATAAAAATTGTCGATGACGGCGTCGGCGGGTTATCAGTTTTACTGATTTTATTTCAAATTCATTACATTCCTCGCCGCGGCTGATGGCCGGCATTGAATGGTCCGCTGGCGATCATGGCGTTTCCGGATTCGAAAAAATCATCCAATAAATTCATCGAATATCGTTCCGTAAATTTTTGCATGCTCCGGATTTTCGGAACGAAATCCTTTGCTGGACAGGCTTTCGGCCTGATCTCGATCTCCGGCGCGGAAATCTCCATATCTAAATGAATATCGAATTGCGTTCGCCATGGGCGTTACGCATACTCGATTCCGCCTTTTCGATTTCACGACAATCATTTACCTGATAAACGTTTCGCGGGACAGGTATCGCGATTCGATTCTTACAAAGCCTTCGATCGACTCGCGAGTCGATCGGAAAGGCGCACTCGCAGCATCTGGATTGCAGTTCGACGTGAGGATTTTTCGATTGCGGGCCGGCGCCGCCGCGAGGGGCGGGGCGCCGGCCGGCGGGTCCGGCCTCGACAGGCGAGGCCGGGCAGGGAAGTCGCGCCACGCAGGATGGTGGCGTCACCAACAGCGGGCGAATCCACGCCCGCGCATCGTCGTCTCACACTCTCTTCAGGAGAATTCAGATGAAATCGCTTCGACTCAAGGGCCTGGCCGCCTTGCTCTGTCTCGCCGCTTCCGCGCCGGTGCTGGCCGAATCGGCGGTCACCGCCGCGGTGGCCTCCAACTTCATCTACAGCCCGTATTTCTACTCGGGCGACTTCAGCGGCGCCCAGCTCAACACCACCGTCACCGGCAGTTCCAAGACCTTGCTGAGCGTGATGCCGGCCAAGCTCCAGGCGGTGACCTGGGCCTTCGCGACCGGCAACTGCGGCAGCGAGGACTGGAGCGGCGTGTCGGCCTCCTCGTTCGCGAAGGCGAACGTGCAGGGCTTCGTGAACGCCGGCAAGAAATACATCGTCTCGACCGGCGGCGCCGGCGCGAGCTTCCTCTGCACCTCGGACGCCAACTTCCTGAAGTTCATCCAGACGTACTACAGCGCCAACATGCTCGGCGTGGATTTCGACGTCGAGAACGGCCAGAGCCAGAGCGACATCAACAACCTGGTGGCGCGCGTGGCGAACGCGCAGAACACCTATCCGAACCTGCGCTTCAGCTTCACGATCGCGACCGAGGGCGGCAACGCGGGACAGAGCCTCGGCGACATCGGCGTGAAGGTGATGACGGCGATCCAGAACTACGGATTGAAGAACTACACGATCAACTTGATGACCATGGATTTCGCGGATTCGGGTGACGAGGATCCCTCGCTCTGCACGCTCAACAGCAGCGGCAAGTGCGACATGGGCAAGTCGACCATCGCGGCGGCCGAGAACCTGCACAACCACTGGAAGGTGCCGTACAACCAGATCGAGGTGACGCCGATGATCGGCGGCAACGACAGCATCGACGAGACCTTCACGCTGGCCGACGCGGTGGCGGTGTCGAACTACGCGCTGTCAAAGCAGATCGCCGGGATCCACTTCTGGGCCTTCTCGCGCGATCGCGATTGCAAGCCAGCCACCTCGGACAACAACTCGTCCGATACCTGCAACAACTACGGGAAGGCCGGGACGCTCGGCTACACGAACCAGTTCATTTCCTCGCTGGGGCTGTGAGCCGGGGGAAGGGGATCCGGTGAAGCAGGGCCGGGCCGCGAGTCCCGATACTCGCGGCCCGGCCCGGATTGGATGGGAAAGCGAGGCCCTCGCGCCGGTATTCCTGATCGCGAGTAGTCAATCGCGATCCGCCTGGCCGAGCGGGCGCATTCACGTCGCGACTTCCGTGCTAGGCTTTCGAAAAATTCGAGCGCTGCTCGTCAGCGCCGTGTGTTCCGATCTCCTTCCTCGCTCCAACAATAAGATGACGAGAATGATGGCCCGGCCGGCCAAGCTGTTCGTTCTTTGCGCGATCCTGCTCTCGCAGGCTGCCTGCGACGAATTCAAGGTACCCATTCCCAAGGACATCAAACCCGCCGTCGACACCTATCGACTGTCGAGCGTCGCCATTTCCGACCTGAGCAAGCCCGATATCCGGCGCCCGCTGCTGCAGTTGAGCCGCGAGGCCTGCAATCGCGACGCCATGGGCCGCCTGGCCGCCGAAATCGACGCGCTCGGCTACCGGCGCGAGAGCGCCGACGCACTGGTCGCCTTCGTGGATCGCTGCGGCAGGGCGGACGGCTTCCTCAGCGCGGCCATCGAGGACCTGATCGCCGCGAGCGACTACCAGGGCGCGGTGGCGATCGCCAACCGCCTGCTGGCGAACGATGCCACCGAGCCGCAATACTATTTCGATCGCGGCCGCGCCTACGAGGGCGCGCAGCAGGACGAGGCGGCGCTGGCCGACTACATGCAGGTGCTGGCCTTGTCGCCGGACCGCGCCTCGATCACCAGCAACCTGTTCATCCGCATCGCGGACCTGCATGCCAAGGCCGGCCGCTACTGCGACGCGGTGAGCGCGATCCGCATGTGGGTGTCGGCCGATCCCGAGCGCGCCGACAACGCGCAGGCCAAGGGCATCATCGCCCGTTATGCCTCGCATGCCAGTTGCCCGACGAGTTATGCATCCGGGCAGGAAAGCTTCGCGCGCAAGGGCAGCAATACCATCCAGGTGAAGGCGCGCATCAACGGCGTGGAAGGCACCTTCATCGTCGATACCGGGGCGAGCTATGTCGTGATGAGCCAGGCGTTCGCGCAGCGGGCCCGGATCGACACCGCGCAGGCGCGGCACATTCGCCTGCAGACCGCCAATGGCCCGCGCGAGGGCCTGCTGGCCCAGGCGGATTCCGTCAAGCTCGGCCAGGTCGAGGCTTCCGCGGTGCCGGTATCGGTCGATCCGGCCAGCAAGGCGCCGTTCGGGCAGGGCATCGACGGACTGCTCGGGCAATCGTTCCTGTCGCGGTTCGAGGTGTCGTTCGCGCCGACGAGATGGTCGATCCGGCAGCATTCGTGAGCCGAGCCGGCGCGGGGGGCGCGACGCAATCCGGCGCGTTCCGCAACGCCTGGGCAGGAAACTTACGGCTGACTTTCGGCACTAAGACGGCACCGATATCGAATGGATCCAGGAGGTTCCGCATGTCATTGAAGATTTCCTTGCTTGCCGTCGCCGTCCTGGGCATCGGCCAGGTCGGCCAGCTCGCGTGGGCTGATGAGGCCGCCAAGGTCGATCCGCAGTCGTTCAGCGCGATCGCCGGCAATCGTGATGCGGCGGCGGCCTTTGCCGCCATGAAGAAAGGGCATCGATTGCCCGACTGGGTGGCGCGAGGCGGCACCGAATCGCCGGCGAGCACGGTGTCGTTCGGCGGCCACGACGTTTATGTCATGAGCGCCTGCAAGCCGCATGATTGCGGCGCGCAGCGAATTGCCGTGATGTACGACCCGCAGGCGAAGCGGATGGTCGGCGTGCTGTCGGTCGTCGATTCGAAGCGTGATGTCGAAAGGCTGACGTGGTTGAACATCGGCGGCGACAACGAGTCGATCGACGGCCGCACGATCCTGTACGCGGCGCTGACAGGAAGCCTGGAGAATCATCCGGGAGCGTTCAGCTACAAGTAGGCGGGCGGCGGGCCCGGCCCGCGGCCGGGCCGCCGAGCCAAGCCAGTGACGGACGCCGGGCCGAACGGCTGCGCTCTTGGACGATTGCGAATTCGATCGGCGACGATGCCAAAAACTTGAGGCCTTATTTATAAAGAGTCGTCGCGTCAATGATGCAGATCAAAGCAGCAGCCGAAATAATAATATCTACATCAATCAACTGAGACTTCCGTGCTAGTTTCGCATTTGCCCGCGAAAGCAATCGGTGCCGTGCCATTTGCAAGATGCCGAGATCGAGTCATTCGGTTCGCGCGGTGAAGATGCTTCCTTGCAAGCCGAAATCATCATTCGGCATTCAAATAACGAATAAATCTCTCCGGGGTAGCTGTGATGGCGAGGATTTTGGATTTCATCGGAACCGAGTGGAAGCTGGGCGTGACATTGCCCGTCACGCTCGCCGTGGACGTCTCCATTCCCATTCTCGATATCGCGAGGCCCGGATTCGATAGGCTCGGCATTCGCTTTCGATATTGACAGCATCGTTTTGCCGAACCCTTGGCTGTGTTTCGGCCATCGTTAAATCATGCCGCCGCGACTTGCAGCGTTGTCGGAGGAATGACGCGGCGTTGAAGGCTGTTATTCGACACGTCGCAGCGGCGGTCAGGAAGAGCAGGGCGTTCGAATATCGATGCGCCGCTCGAAGCGAATGCCGAGCTTATCGAATCCGCGTCTCGCGATATCGATCGTGATTATCGAGACCGCGGTGAAAAACCAAGAGGAACCCCTATGTCGGAACGTCTCCAATTCGGTTGTGCCTGTTGCAGCCCGCATCTGCTGCCGTCCTACCGCCACGATCACCACCAATGGCAGGCCGCGCTCGATGGCGCCGTGCCTCGGCCGGCTTCCCGGGGACCGTCGCAGTCCGTGATCTTCCATGGTGGGCACATCCACCCGGACCCGGAGCATCCCGAGCAGCGCGTCAAGGCGCTCGGCATCGCGGATGGCCAAGTGATCGCGAGCGGCGATCTGGCGGATGTGCGTAAGGCGATGGCCGACTACGCACCGGTGATCGAACGGCCGCTCACGGCCGACGAGACGCTGTTGCCCGGCCTGATCGATCCGCATGCGCATCTAGTGACGAGCGCCCTGATGACAACCTGGGCCGACCTGTCGCCGTTCGACGGGCAGAACCTGAACCCGCGGTATGACCGGCAAGAGATCGCGCGGCGGCTCCAGGACGCGGTCGCGGCGGCGCTCGCGGCGACCCCGCCGCGCAAATGGGTGACGGGCTACGGCGTCGATCCGTCCTTGATGACGGTCTGGCAGGATGTCGACGCCGGGTTTCTCGACGACATCAGCACCGACGTCAAGATCTTCCTGCTCAACGCGTCCGGCCATATCAGCTATGCCAACACGCCCGCGTTGAAGGCGGCCGGCCTCGACGGCAGCCATAAGGACGGCGTGCTGACCGAGCAGCAGTCGGCGGCGGTGCTGGCCGCCATGCCGCCCGTCACCGCCGAGCAGATCCTCGCGGGCCTCGCGATCGTGTTTCAGCAGGCCAACCAGCGCGGCATCACCACCGTGTTCGATGCGAGCGTCGGGCTGATCGCGGGGCCGGGGGAAGTCGCCATGATGAAGGCGCTGGCGAAGACGCCGGCGATGACCGTGCGGGTGGGTGGCGCGCTGTACGGCAACGGCAACGACCTGATGACCTGGCTCAACGCCTACAAGCCGGAACTGGAGAGCGACCCGAACGCGCTGTTCACGCTGCGCGCGATCAAGCTGATCGCCGACGGCTCGAACCAGGGGCTGACGGGTTTCCAGAGCCGCCCGTACCAGTGCTGCGACGAGCACACGGTGCCCGGCGTCGGGGCTTACGGCCTGTTCAATTTCGACCCGGTGCGCAAGCTGGCCGACTTGATGGCGATGGTGGCCGACGCCGGCTGGCCGATTCTCACGCACGCCAACGGCGACGAGGGCATCGCCAACGTGCTGGCGGCCTACCAGACCGCGCTCAGCACGGTGCCGCCGCCTCCGCCGCCGAAGCAGCCGTATCCGACCCAGCCGGCCTGGGCCACGCAGCGTCACCGTATCGAGCACGCCTCGCTGCTGCACGACGACGCGATTGGCCAGATGCGGCGGATGGCGATCTCGCCGAGCTTCCTGATCGGCCACGTGGGCTACTGGGGCGCCGCGTTCCGCGACACCATCCTGGGTGCCGAGCGCGCGCAATTGCTCGACCGCGGCGCCTCGGCATTGAAGGCGGGCCTGAGGATCAGCCTGCACAGCGACCACTTCGTGACGCCGTTCGGGCCGCTGCGCTGCATGGAGCAGTCGATCGGGCGCGTGATGGAGGCGCTCGAGCACGGCTCGCCGTCGTCCGGCGGCACGGAGAACGTGCTCAACCCGCGCGAGCGCCTGGACGTCTACCAGGCGCTGCGCGCCGTGACCATCGACGCGGCGTGGCAGTGCCATCTCGATCACCAGATCGGTTCGCTGCTGCCGGGCAAGCAGGCCGACCTCGTGATCCTGGCGAAGAACCCGCTGCGATGGAGCGAGCCGAATGCCGCCGGCATGCGCGACATCGGTGTACTGGAAACCTGGGTGAACGGCAGCAAGGTGTTCACGGCCGTGCAGTAAGGGTGGCGAGGTGGCCGGCCAGGCGCTGTCCGTGCCTGGCCGGCTTGCCACTGACATTTCCTCGTGGCTTGTGTTTGTCGTCGTTGTTATTTGACATAACGCGAATTAACGACAATTTGTCTGTTAGTCCTAAGTTGAAATGTCGTGTTTCCGCTAAGTTGAAATGTCGCGTTCCGACCTCGATACGCCAGCTGGTTCCCTGCGAGACCAAGGCTCAGCGCGTCTCGCGCACCGAGCGCGGATGCCACA
Source organism: Burkholderia sp. Ax-1720 (assembly GCF_011753035.1). Classification (NCBI taxonomy): domain Bacteria; kingdom Pseudomonadati; phylum Pseudomonadota; class Betaproteobacteria; order Burkholderiales; family Burkholderiaceae; genus Burkholderia; species Burkholderia sp. Ax-1720. The sequence goes on from NZ_VWWK01000005.1 coordinate 104,110, forward strand.
GCAGCGCGCCGCCCTCGATGCCGCGATCGTTCGGCACGGTCGCGACATTGGCCGGCAGCTCGAATTTGAGACGCGCGGCGTTGCCGCCGCCGATCCAGAGCTTGTCGAAATGCACGAGCGATTCGAGGATGCCGATCACCTTCTCGACGCGACGGTTCCACCGCGCGTTGCCGGCCTTGCGGCGCGCGGCGTCGCCGATGTATTCGTCGTACGCGTGCTTCTTGCTGACGCGATGATGGGCGAGTTCGAGATGCGGCATCAGCTCGCCGTCGCGAAACAGCGCCGTGCCCGCCCCGGTGCCGAGCGTCAGCACGAACTCGAGGCCGCGCCCCTCGATCGCCGCGAGGCCCTGCATCTCGGCATCGTTGATCATGCGCACGGCGGCGATGCCGAGCCGCTCCCCAAGCCTCGCCGCGAGCGGCACATCGCACCACTCGGGGCCACCCAGATGGGGCGCCGTCAGCACGTGGTTGTCGCGCACGAAACCCGGAAAGCCGATCGAGACCTGCGCGACCGGATCGCGCGCCAGCAACGGCGCGACCAGCCCGTGCAGCGTTTCGACCAACAGGTCCGGCGGACACGGATGCGGCGTCGCCACCCGCACACGCTTGGAGCGCAGCGTGGCGTCGGCGTCGACGATCGCCGCCTTGAGACCGGAGCCGCCGATGTCGATCGACAGGGTCGGCCCGGCGTCGCGCGCGCCGGTGGAATCGGCCGCGTCATGCGGCTTGGTGCTCGGTTTCTTGCCTGGTTTCATGAAATGCGTCTCGCTGTTCGTCTCCATGGATTCGTACACCCGTTCGCCTCGCCGCACGCTCCGCCCTGCCTCGGCGAATACCTGCGCGCGCGGCGCGCGGGCCTCACGACGGGTCGTGCTGGCCGGCTTGCTCCGCCTTCGGCTTGTCCGGCTCGCCCGAGTTGTCCGGCTCGGGCCGCATGAGCGGCTGCCACGCGCGGCCGTCCCGCCCGATCAGCGCGTCGGCCTCGGCCGGCCCGTCGCTGCCCGCCGGATAGGCGTGCACCGGGATCGTCTCGCCGTCGGCCGGATGCAGCACACCCTCCACCGCCGCCCAGGTCGCCTCGATGCTGTCGGCGCGCTGGAACAGCGTCTCGTCGCCGAGCAGGCAATCGTAGAGCAAGGTTTCGTAGCCGACGTTCGCGCGCTCCGGGAAGAACGCGTCGTAGTCGAACGACGAGCGCACCGCGCCGATCTGCATGACGGGCCCCGGCGTCTTCACGTTGAAATCGAAGCTCGTGCCGTGCGACGGGTCGATGCGCAGCGTCAGCACGTTCGGCGTGAGCGCGTCGGTGGGCGTGTCGCGGAACAGCCGGAACGGCACCTGTTTCAGCTGCACCGAGATTTCCGTGCGCCGCTCGCGCAGGCGCTTGCCGGTGCGCAGATAGAACGGCACGCCGGCCCAGCGCCAGTTGTCGATCTGCACGCGCGCCGCGGCATAGGTTTCGGTGCCGCTGTCGGCCGCGACGTCCGGCTCGTCGCGATAAGCCACGCCGGCCGGGCCCGCCGCGTACTGGCCGAACACCACGTCGCGCGGCGTCAGCGGCTTCAGCGCGTCGAAAATCTCGGCTTTCTTGTCGCGAACGGCGTGCGCGTCGAACGAATTCGGCGGTTCCATCGCGACCATGCCGAGCAACTGGAACAGATGGTTCGGCACCATGTCGCGGAACGCGCCGGTCTGTTCGTAGAAGCTGCCGCGCCGCTCCACGCCGATCACCTCCGACGCGGTGATCTGCACGCTGTCGATGTATTCGCGCCGCCAGATCGGCTCGAACAAGGCGTTCGCGAACCGCACGGCGAGAATGCTCTGCACCGTCTCCTTGCCGAGAAAGTGGTCGATCCGGTAGATCTGCGATTCGCGCACGAAGCTCAGCAGATGCTGGTTCAGATCGCGCGCCGAGGCGAGGTCGTCGCCGAACGGCTTTTCGATCACGATCCGGCGAAACGGGCCGTCGCCGTCGCCGCGTTCCTCCAGCAGGCCGGCGTGGCCCAAGCGCTCGACGATCGGCTTGAAGAAGCGCCCGCTCACCGCGAGGTAGAACACCACGTTGCCCTGGCCGCCCTCGCCTTCGTCCTTGCCTGCGCCGAGCCGTTTCGCGAGACGCTGGTAGGCGGCGGCGTCCTCGAAATCGCCCGCCATGTACTCCAGGCGCTGCGCGACCCAGTTCCAGGCCTTGTCGTCGAGCTTGCCGGCGTGGAAGGTGCTCGCCTTGTCGGCGGCGAGTTTCTGCAGCGCCGTATGCAGATCGTCGCGCCACGCGTCGGTCTCGCGCTCGCCGTGATTGACGCCGACGATCCGCATGCCGTCGTCGAGCAGCCCGTCCACCGCGAGGTTGTACAGGGCGGGCATCAGCAGGCGGCTCGTCAGGTCGCCGCCGGCGCCGAAGATCACCAGCGTGCACGGCGGCGCGCGGTGTCGGCCGGCAGCCGAGGCGGGCGCGCCGGCCGCCGGCGTCGGCAGCTTGGCGCTCGCGGACGCGCCGGATTGATCGGAGGACTGGGGAGTGGAATCGTGGGTCGGCATGATCTCGTCGAGGCGGGGTGGAGCTGGACGGAGAAGCAAGCCGGATACCTGAAAGAAATAGGCGCTTGATGGGTTTGGGAAGCCTTGCGGCGCGGCGTTGGCCGGCCTGACATCCCGCGACGCTTCGGATGGAAAAAACTACAAGCGAGTTCTTGATTCGACCGTATCGCGATCGACGATGCGCAACCACGCGGCGATCGAAGCGATGCCGCGAGAATCCGCGGCTCGCCTGGATCGCGCCGCGTCGCGTTCGTTCAGGCAAAGACGAAGTACTTGCGCACCGTCTCCACCACCTCCCAGGTTCCTTTCATGCCGGGCTCGATCACGAACACGTCGCCGCCCTTCAGATGCACCGGCGCCTCGCCTTCCGGCGTGATGATGCAATAGCCTTCGAGGAAGTGACAGAATTCCCACTTCTCGTAGTTCACCTCGAACTTGCCCGGCGTGCAGATCCACGTGCCCATGATCTTGCTGCCGTCCTTGGACAGGTAGGCGTTGAGATTCACGGTGTGCGGATCGCCACCGATGCGCTTCCACTTCGTGGCATCAACGACCGGCATCGGGCAGGTTTCGCGCAGAACGGTAATGAAGTCAGACATGTCGTGTGGGTCCAAACGGGCTGGTGGGAAGGCCTTCACGGTAGTGAAAAACCGCTGGCGGTGCCGTTACGCGTCCGACGTCGATTTGTGGTTTTTCGACATCGGCGCGCGTGGGTCGGTGAACGGTCATGACATTGTTCGTTACGGCCGTCTCACTAGCGTGCGCGCGGCTGAGCAGCTCGGGCTCACCGAACATTCATCGACGACGCGAGCAACCGCCTGATCGACCTTCCGCGCAATGCCGATACGCGCACGCCCTCCCTCGCCCCCTTCCTTACATCCGCATTTCACCAAGCCATCGGCGGGCCTTGCCCGGCATTTTTCCAGCCTCGACATCGCGATATCGTCGAGGAGAAATACGATATTTTCCCTCGTCACTCGTAGCCATCGGAATCCATCCATATTTACTTCGAAGTGCTATTGAATCGATCCGGGCGACATGCAGTTCGGTATCCCAATTAAATCACGCGCCTCCTGACAAAGCATCTTTCCCTCGACGTCACCGACCCGGCTCGATCCATTCGACGGAAGGGCCACTGCCTCATCCCCTCGAATCATTGACAAAATCAAAACAAAGCTCGTATCAAAACCAGATATTTACATTCCGCCAAAATCCTGGCCTCCGAATCCGGTTTTGATGGCGTCGCCGGCTCCCGCGGCAATCTTTTTGTTCGGAAATTCGTGATACGAAGGAATTTCTGGAGCTTTCGTATCTCAATGCAGGGATGCTTGATGAAAATTTTTCCGCCAATAAAAATAAGCTTATCTATCTTTCTTAAATTAAAATTTTCCCCTAGAGTAGCAATGCTTCGATCGCTGTGCTCGCGATCATGAACCTGAGATGAGTTGAGAGAAAATGAACAATTCCACCGTTGCATCCCGTCATGCAGATCCGACCCGATGCGGGATTAATCCCGACCCGTTTCTTGCCTCGATTAATCACGGCGTAACGCGTCGGTACGAGTCGAGGGCGCTCGTCGCGGGCAGCCGGAATATGTCGTCTCCACCACCCGCCTGGCCTGGCCGGGTCGCATGACGCGGCGCCGCCGCGACACTGCCGCGCGAGGTTCGTGCTGACGGGCCCGGCAAGGCTTCGGGTATCACGCACACACACAATCGAGCATCGACACTTGTGGAGCGTCGCCTCCAGGGAGGCGATTTCCCGGCTTCCTGAGCAAGCCTCGCATCCCGGTGGCGATTCAGCTTGCGATTCCGGCTTTCCGATCAGGACGCCTCGCACGTCGTGATTCAAAAACGACGCCTCGCGCGCCGTGGCTCGACGCGGCCTGAAATCTTTCCTTGATGCGCCGGCTCATTAATTGCCGGCGCTGACTTATATGTATTCCGATAACGATTTCCTCACGCTCCAATTCCATGGGCGAGGAAATTGAAGGATCTTCTGCATATCAATGCAAGGTGTCCAATGCAAGATTTTCTACAGATTTGGCTATACGAATTTTCCCGCATCGAGAAACCCCAGCATATCGGCTCCCTATTGGGCCGGGTCGCGGCAATACTCGGCTATGAGTTCGTGGCTTATGGAATAAGGCGGCCGTTTCCCCTGAGCAATCCTCCCTCGCTGACGGTATCGAACTATCCGGCTCGCTGGCAGGAGCGCTATCTGGGGCTGCGGCTCGCCGAGATCGACCCGGTCGTGCGGGCGGCGAACGCGAGCGACCGGCCGGTGGTGTGGTCGTCGCAGGGTAATGGATCGGACCAGGCGTTCTGGGAGGAGGCCTCGGCGTTCGGGCTCATGCACGGCTGGTCGTCGGCCACGCGCGGCGCGGAAGGCACGCTGGGCGTGCTGTCGCTGGCACGCGGCGGCAATGCGATCGACTCGGTCGAGCGCGATCGCAACGAGCTGATCGTGCACTGGCTCGCCAACGCCGCGCACGCCGCGATGGCGCCATTCCTGCCCACGGCCGGCGAACCCGACGCCAATCTCACGCCGCGCGAAACCGACGTGCTGAAGTGGACCGCGGACGGCAAGACCGCCTATGAAATCTCGCGAATCCTCAGCATTTCGGAGAGCACCGTGAACTTCCACGTGAAGAACATCATGTCGAAGCTCGGTACCTCGAACAAGATCCAGGCCGTGGCGAAGGCGGCACTGACGGGCATGCTGTGAGGCTTGCCGGGGCGGGGCCGTGGCCCCTGCCCCACTGTCGCCGCGGAGCTCCGCGGCTCAGGCGGGCGCCGCTTCTCGCGCGCCCAGGAAGGCGCCGATGTGCGCGACGAGTTCCGGGTTGCCGCGGCACAGCTCGTAATGATCGCCGGTGACGCCCACGCTGCCCGCATGGCCGGGCAAGAGCGCGCCGATCGCCATCGACCCGGCCGCGGCGACATGCAGGTCACTGCCGGACACCACGGTCAGCGCCGGATGCGCGACCTGCCGCGCCACCTCGGCCATGTCGATCGCGCGATACGCCAGATAGTTGATACCGTAGCGATGCAGGTGACGATCGGACGAGAACGGTTCGGTCACCTGGAACTCGTTGCGCGTTCGCTCGGCGCTCGCCGCGAGTTTTTCCTGGATCGAACCCGCGAGCGTGCGGCTGCGCGCTGCCAGTGACAGGAAGATGTCCATCTGGCGCTGGATATCGGTGGGTTCGGCGTGCGCCGTCGAGGGCAGGTACTCGCCGCCCACCAGCACCAGCCGCGAGATCGCCTCGGGCGCCAGCCTGGCCGCCAGCAGCGCGACACCGGCCCCCGAGCAATAGCCCAGCACGTCGGCGCGGGCGGCCGGCGCGGTGGCGCGGATCACGCTCGCCAGGTCGCGAGCATGCAGGCAGGCGTCGAACGCGCTGCTGTCCTCGTCGCGCTCCACGTCGAGCAGGAATCGCGATTCCCAGGTGATCACGTCGAAGCGCGCGTGCAGCGCCGCGTACGCACGTGACAGCATCGAGTGGCGCGCGCCGAACGGCAGCGCCACCACGACGGCGGGCATTCCCGCGCGAACGGCGGAGCGGAACACATTCAGCTCGCGTCCGTCGTCGGCGAAGATCGACTCTCGAATCATTCGAACCATCCCTTGCTAGGCGATCTGAGCGGCCGCGCTCAGGCCGGACGCAGCGCCGCGCGGCGCCACAGATGGACGAACGGAGTGGTCATCGCGGTCGTCGCGAGGGCAACCAGCAGCAGCACGGCGTACGCGCCCGGCGAGAGCGCATTCATCTGCAGCCCGGCTGACAGCACCACCAGCTCCACCAGCCCGCGCGTGTTCATCAGCGAGCCGACCAGCGCCGCATCGCGACGCGGCAGGCCGGACCAGCGCGCGCCGAGGTACGAGCCGCCGAACTTGCCGACGAAGGCCACCGCGAGGAACGGCACCAGCCAGCCCCACTGCGTGGCGCCATCGAAGGACTCGAAACTCACATGCAGCCCCGAATAGACGAAGAACACCGGCAGCAGCACCGCGTTCACGAATCCCTCGATCTGCCGCTCCCAATGCGCCTGGAGCCCGGGCACGCCGCGCAGCATCACGGCGGCGAGCAGCGCGCCGAACGCACTGTGCACGCCGATCGCGGTGGTCGCCCAAGCCGATACCATCACATAGGGCACCACCACGGCCAGCAGCGCGCCCGGCGAATCGCGCCGCGTCGCCTCGCCGGCGAGCGGCGCCACCACGAACTTCACGACGAGCTTCGAGACCGCGAGGAAGGCGGCGATGCCCGCCACCACGTGCCATGCGCCCGACAGGTCGGCCTTGGCCACGGAGATCGCCGACACGAAGGCCAGCATCACCCAGCCCGCCAGGTCGGTCAGCATCGCGGCGGACAGCGCGAGCATCGACGGCGGCGAGCCGACCAGGTCGGTGTCGGTCACGATGCGCACCATCACCGGCAGCGCGGAAACCGACAACGCCACGCCGCAGAACAGCGTATAGGGCAGCGCGGCGACCTGGGGCGCGAGCGTATCGTGCGACAGCCAGCCGATCGCGCAGCCGCCCGCGAGCGGCAGCAGCATGCCGATCGCGGCGACCTTCACGGCCGGCGGCGCGGCGCGGGACGCTGCGCGCCCGGCCTGCCGAGGATCGTCGCCGACCCGCAGGTGCAGGCCGATCTGGAACATCAGCATGATCACGCCGACCTCGCCGAGCTGGGTGAGCCCGGCCGACACGGCCGGCCCGAACAAGGCCGCCTGCAGGTTCGGATCGACCGCGCCGAGCACCGCCGGCCCCAGCACGATGCCTGCCGCCAGTTCGCCGACCACTCTTGCCTGGCCGACCCGCTGCGCGAGCCAGCCGAAGCACCCGCACGCGGCAACGATCAATGCCAGTTGAAACAGCCAGGTGACCATCCAGACGCTCCCTCGATTTGTATAGGTACGGTGCCGCGCAAGCTGTCGATTCACCTGCCGCCACGGCACCGCAAGTACAAAACAAGCCGCGGTTCCCGGCAACTATCAACTCTGATAGGAGCGGCCATCGCGGGCAAGGCATGCCGGCCCCACCTATAGAAGTTCATAGTTTTGCAAACCGATCGCATCGTCTCTAATGAGCGCAGTCATCCCGGGCGATCGGAAACGATCGTCGTCGCCATCGCCGGCGCGGCCCCGCCTGGGCCTTGGCGAGCACGGCAAGTCTCGATCCGGTGCCCGCTTCGCGGCGAGCATCGTTCGGCATCCTATTTTTATTTCGGGGAGATTCATCATCTTGACCTCCGTCAGCGTCAACCGGCTGTTCGATTCCCAAGCCCGCTTGCACCCCGATGCGATCGCCCTGTCGGGCGGCGCCACGCAGCTCACCTACGCGCAACTGGCGCGCTGCGCCGATCATCTCGCGCGACGCCTGGTCGAGGCCGGGGTCCGGCCGCTCGACCGCGTGCTGCTCTGCCTGCCCCGCTCGGTCGATGCGGTGATCGCGATGCTCGCCGTCGCCAAGACGGGCGCGGCGTTCGTGCCGGTCGATCCCGGCTATTCGGCTCCGGTCCTGCATGGCTATGCGCTCGACAGCGGCGCGCGCCACGCCCTGGTGCGCCCCGGCGACGGCGCGGCGCTGGGCGACGCGGTGCGGCTCGTCGAGGTGCACGACCTGGGCGCCGCGCGCGAGGCCGAGGCGCCCGTCATGGATGCCGGCCACGACGGCGAGGCGCCGGTCTACGTGATGTTCACCTCGGGCAGCACCGGTCGTCCGAAGGGCGTGATCGTGCCGCATCGCGGCGTGGTGCGGCTGGTACGCGACACCAACTACATCCGCATCGACGCGACCGACACGTTCGCCCTGCTCTCGCCCATCACCTTCGATGCCTCGACGTTCGAGATCTGGGGCGCGCTGCTCAACGGCGCGCGACTCGCGGTGTACGAGGAGCCGGGCTTCGATCCGAACGCGGTCGGCCGGCTGGTGGCCGAGCAGCACGTGACGGTGATGTGGCTGACGGCGGCGCTGTTCCATCTGGTGGCGCGCCGCTTCGTGCGGCTGCTCGACGGCGTGCGCGTGTTGCTCGCCGGCGGCGACGTGCTGCACACGAAGGCGATCCACGCGGTATTCGACGCGCACCCGGACATCACCCTCGTCAACGGCTACGGGCCGACCGAGAACACCACCTTCACCTGCTGCCACGTGATGACCAACGCCGAGCGCCCGCATGGCTCGGTGCCGATCGGCCGCGGCATCACGGGCACCACGCTGTGGGTGCTCGACGACGCGCTGCGGCCCGTGCCCGACGGCTCGGAAGGCGAACTCTGCGTCGGGGGCGCGGGCGTCGCGCTCGGCTACCTGAACGCGCCCGAGGCGACGCGCGCCGCGTTCGTCGCCTGGCCGGACCAACCCGGCCCGCTGTATCGCACCGGCGATCGGGTCCGGCGCGGGCATGACGGCGTCGTCGAGTTTCTCGGCCGCAAGGACCGCCTGGTGAAGATCCGCGGCTATCGCGTCTCGCTCGACGAGCTGCAGAAAACGATCGCGGCGATTCCGGGCGTGGAAGAGGCGATCGTCTCGGTGTCGGAGGACACGCTCGGCGAGCGACGGCTCACCGCGACGCTGCAGGCCGCCGACGCCGGCCCCGAGCAGCAGGCCTTCGTGCGCCGCGAGCTGCGCAAGCGCGTGCCGCCGTTCCAGATTCCCGACGAGATCCATATCCATCCCCATCTGCCGTTGAACGCCAACGGCAAGCTCGACCGGCACCGTTTGCCGGCCGCATGACGAGCCCCCTGCCTATCCGGAGAGAAGCCATGACCAACACCATCGATATCACCGAAACCATCCAGGCGACTTGCCGCGAGCTGCTGAAGTTGCCCGATCTCGCTGCCGGCGAGGATTTCTTCGACCGCGGCGTCAGCTCGCTCACCGTGGTCGAGCTGCAACTGCGCATCGAGGAGCAGCTCTCGCTGCAGGTCGCCACCAGCAAGCTGATGGCCGCGCCGTCGATCGACGGCTGGGCGAATGCCTATCGCGACGCCGCCGCGGCGGCATGAGCGCCGGCGGCGCGTCCCGCCATTTCCCGCAACACCCGTCACTACCCGAGGAGGCACTCCCATGTCGCAATTCAAACTGACGCCCGAGGACATCGCGCGTTTCCGAGAACAAGGCTATCTCGGCCCGTTCAAGCTGTATTCGGAGGACGAGGCGCGCGAGCGCTATCGCCAGATCCGCGCGCAGCTGTTCGATCGCGAGTACGCGATCTACGACCTGCCCGCCACCAGCCCGATCGCGAACTACGATCGCCACCTCGACGTGAACCTGCTCAGCGAGCACGTCATGCGCGCGGAGATCGTGCAGAAGCTCAATGCGATCCTCGGCCCCGACCTCATCTGCTGGCGCTCCGAGATGTTCCCGAAGTATCCCGGCGACGAGGGCACCGACTGGCACCAGGCCGACACCTTCGCGCATGCTTCCGGCAAGCCGCAGGTGGTGTGGCCCGGCGACGGCCGCTTCGGCGGCGCCATCACGGTCTGGACCGCGCTCACCGATTGCGACGAGGAAAACGGCTGCCTGCGCTTCGTGCCCGGCACCCACGAGGAGATGTTCTACGACGAGGCGAAGAAGATGGCATTCGACCCGTCGAACATCAACGCGCTGGAGAAGGACGGCATCAAGCGCGGCTTCTTCGGCTACGACTATCGCAGCCTGCAGAAGGATCCGGACTGGAAGCCCGACGAAGGCGCGGCCGTGTCGCTCAAGATGAAGGCCGGCGAATTCGTGATCTTCTGGTCGACGCTGATGCACTCGTCGTTCCCGAACTCGACCAAGGACCGCACCCGCCTCGGCTATGCCTGCCGCTACGTGCCGACCTCGGTGCAGATCTACCCCGACACCGATACCGTCAGCGAGTACGGCAGCGAGGTCCGGCTCGACAACTACGGCGTCGTGCTGGTGTCCGGCGAGGACCATTTCGACCACAATCGCCGCGTCACGACCAACGCACGCGGCCTGCCGTTCCTGCAGAAGGTCGAGGCCTGATCGCCGCGCGCGGCGCACCGCGGCGCGGCCAGCCCTGGCTCGCCCGCCGCGCCGCGCGCCGGACGGGGTTCGTGCCCCGGCTCCTCCCATCCCCCCGGCGTCATCCGCCAGCCAGGATTCCGAATGAAAGTGACCCCCTTGTCGTCCGCGCTCGGTGCCGAAGTCCGCGGCATCGACCTGACCCAGCCCTTGTCCGCGCAAACGCGCGATGAACTCATCGGCCTGCTCACCGAGCACCAGTTGCTGGTGTTTCCCGGCCTGCACCTGTCGAGCGAGCAGCAGATCGAGGCTAGCCGCAATTTCGGCGCGCTCGAGCCGCATCCGATGACCACCAATACCTCGCCCTACCCTGAAATGACGGTGGTCTCGAACGTGACGACCGACGGCAAGCCGCTCGGCTATCCGACGCCGCCGTTCCAGCTCTGGCATTCCGACCTCTGCTACCTCGAGCGTCCCGCGAAGATGACCCTGTTCTACGCCGAGTCGGTGCCCGAGCAGCATGGCGACACCTGGTTCGCGAACATGTTTCGCGCCTACGACACGCTGCCCGAGGACCTGAAGGCCGCGCTGGACGGCCGCAATGCCGTCTTCAGCCTCGACGGCAGCCTGGTGAAGCGTTGCCGCAAGATCGGCTTCGACCTCAACATCGCCGCCGACGACTTCAAGCCGACCGTCTCGCATCCGGCCATCCGGGTCCATCCGGAATCGCTGCGCCGCTCGATCTTCGTCAACTGGGCCCATACCGACAGCGTGGAAGGCTATACGCCCGAGCAGAGCGAGGCGCTGCTGGAGCGCGTGTTCGCGCATTGCCTGAACGAGGACTTCATCTACCGCCACCGCTACACGGCGGGCGAACTGGTGATCTGGGACAACGCCTCGGTGATCCACACCAATTCCCCGCATGTTCCCGTCGGCAACCGCATCATGCGCCGCGTGATGGTGACCGGGCAGGCCCCGTTCTACCAATAGACAGGCCGACATGCCGGCGCCCGATGCCTGGGCGCCGGGGCCGGCGGTACCTGCCACCGGCCCTTCGCTTCAACTCCCTCGTTTCAACTCCCTCGCTTCGATTCCTTCGCTTCAACTCCCATCCCGCGCCTTCCCCCTCTTCGCGTTCCCCAGCCTTCCTCGGCCGCCGGCCTCACCTTCACCGGCCTCACCTTCATCGCTCACCGCTCGCGACCGTCTGCTCGGCCCCGACCAGCGCGCCCTCGTCGGGCTCGACGCCGTCGGCCGCGGGCACGCAGGCGATGACCGCCGCGAGCGCCGCGACGGCGGCGATCAGCAGGCCGAGCGCCGAGGCCGACTGCCATTGCATCAGCGTCGCGAAGCTGGCCACGCCGGCGGCGATCATGAACTGCTGCACGCTGCAGATGGTCGACGCTTCGTCCGCGTGTTCACGAAAGCCGTACAGGGCCGCGGCGAAGTTCGGCGCGATCAGCATGCCGGTGCCGAACATCACGAGCGCGAAGGCCGCCGTCATCGGCACCACCGGTTCGGCGAGGGTGGCGGCCATGGCCACCGCGAACCCGCCCAGCAAGGCACAGGCGCAGGCGAGCCGGGTCCGGCTGGCCTCGCCGAGGCGGCGGCCGGCGGCCGGCGCGAGCAGCGAGCCGGCGATCTCGAGCACGCCGCAGCAGCAGAAGGCGATCGAGAATTCGTTCTGACTGAGGCCGTAGGTGCCGAGCAGGATGCCGGGCAGGAACGAGAAGAAGCAGAAATTGATGGTCGTGCCGATCGCGCAGAGCAGCGCATGGCGCCAGAAGCGCGAGGCGCCGAGGATGCGCGCATAGACCTCGCGCGACGGCCGCCGCGCATCCTGGTCGCCGAGCCCGAAACGTGCCGCCGGCTGGCGCGCGAAAAACAGCGTGGTGGCCACCGAGACCGCGAGCAGCAACAGGAATACCGCGCGCCACGAGCCGCTCAGCTGCAGCGCTTGCGAGCCGATCACCGGCCCGGCCAGCGGCGCGGCGGTCACCGCCACCGTCAACAGCGTCGTGCCGCGCAGGTTGTCGGCGCGATCGCGCGCCTGGTCGGCGATCGCCGCGTACGAGAGCGAGACGCAGATCGCGGCGGCCGCGCCCTGCACCACCCGGCAGGCGATGAACAGCGCGATCGACGAGGTCGCGGCGCAGCCCGCCGTGGCCAGCGTGAAGGCGCCCAGCGCGAGGCGGATCGCCCGGCCGCGCCCGAGGCGGCGGGACAGCTCGCCGATCGCGAACTGGGTGGCGCCCAGCGAGACCACGAAGGCGCTCAGGGTCAGCTGGAGCTGGTTGGGGCTCGCGCCCAGCGCGTCGCGCAAGGCATCGAGCGCGGGCAGGTAGAGGTCCATCGACAACTGGCCCAGCATGACGACGGGCACCAGGATCCAGACGATGGACGACGGGGAATTCGAACGCAGGCTCATGGGAACGCGTCTCGCGAGGAAGGAGGATACAAGCGGATGGAGGGGCGAGCGCCACCGGGCCGCCCCGGTCCGGCGGGCGGCCCGGGCGCGTCCGGGACTCGGCGATTCAGGCCATCAAGGGATCAACGGATCGGCTCGGTCGCGGCCTCGAGCGTGAGCGCGGCGAGCGCCGCGGCGTGCCGCTCGATATAGAAGTGATCGCCGTCGAAGTCGTGACGCGAGCAGGCTCCCTCGGTAAGGGTCGCCCAGGTGCGCAGCCCGGGTTCGGTCACGCTCGGATCGGCGCGCCCGCTGCACACCACGATCGGGCAGCGCAGGCGCGGGCGCCCGCTGCGGAACGCGTAGGACTCGTAGAGCCGGAAATCGCAGCGCAGCACGCTCATGAAATAGCGCATCGACGCGGGTATCTGCGCGATCTCGGCGGGCATGCCGTTCAACGCATGCACCGCCGCGCTGAACGCCGCGTCGTCGAGGTGCGCGATGTGCTCCTCCTCCGCGATCGTGGGCGGCGCGGACAAGCCCGAGACCACCAGCCGCTTGACCGGATCGACGCCGCCGGCGCGCCGGGCGGTGTGATTGACGCGCATCGCCAACTCATAGGCGATCAGCGCGCCGAAGCTGTGGCCGAACAGGATCGGGGGCGGCGCGGGCAGCGCGAGATACTCCACGGCGATCTCGTCGAGCAGCGCATCGAGGTCGGTGGCCGCCGGCTCGTCGGCGCGTGCGCCGCGCCCCGGCAGCTGCACGCCGGAGATGCCGACACCCGCCGGGAGATGCGGCTTCCAGGCGTAGAAGCGCTCGATGCTCGCGCCGGCCCAAGGGATGCAGAGCAGATGCGCGGCGCCCTGCTCGGGCGCCAGCAGCGTGCGGATCGCGTGGCGGCGGCGCGCCGGCGTCGGGGCGGGTGCCGCCGGCGCCACGTCGGGCGCGG